>CALRWE010000021.1:0-32269 GCA_943371745.1 Rhodoferax sp. OV413 | reverse complement strand
CGATGTGGCGCAGTTTCAGCTGGAGCATCCGTTTTTTACGCCGTTCGATGCGCGCTGGTTCAGTATGAAGGTCACGTCGGTGCAGGACGCCGCCCAGCGCATTGTGGTCAGCCACGAAGATGTCACCAGCCTCAAGGCCGCCGAGTTGGCCAGCCTGAACCTGGCCAATGTGGACACCCTGACCGGCGCTTTAAGCCGGCGTAACTTTCTCAATCTGGCCGACCAGGAGCTGGCGCGCTCCAACCGTTACGGCTTGCCGCTGATGGTGCTGATGCTTGATCTGGACCATTTCAAGGGCATCAACGACCGTTTTGGACATGCTGCGGGCGACGCAGTCCTGCAACGCTTTGTGCAGACGGTGACCGACGTGCTGCGCGAGTCTGACCTCATTGGCCGCCTGGGCGGCGAAGAGTTTGCCGTCTTGCTGCCCAACACCACCATGGAGGGTGGGCGCGCGCTGGCCCAGCGCATCATTGACAGCGTGCGTGACAGCACGGTGGAGGTAAGCGGCCAGCGCATCCCCTACACCGTGAGCGTGGGGGCGGGTTGCCTGACAGGAGAGAACAACTTTGCCGCCTTGCTGGCCCACGCCGATGCGGCCCTGTACCGCGCCAAAGAGCGTGGGCGCGACCGCCTTGAGGTGGGTTCAACCTGATCCCGGGACCCAGGCCATGGCGCAAAAGCACACCTGGAACCTGGGCTATTGGCTCCTGGCGCTACTGCTTTTGTTCTTGCTGCAAGACGTGTGGCAAAACACCAGCCGGGTACAGACCGTGCCCTACAGCGAGTTTGAAAAGGCCCTGAGCGAAGGCCGAATTGCCGACGTCACGGTGTCCGAGCGCTCGGTGATCGGGCGGCTCAAGGCACCGGATGGCGACAAGACCTCCCTGGTGGCCGTGCGGGTGGAGCCGGACCTGGCCGCGCGGCTGGAGAAGTTTGATGTGCCCTACACCCGGGTGGTGGAAAGCACGCTCTTGCGCGACCTGATGTCATGGGTGGTGCCGGCCCTCATTTTCTTTGGCGTGTGGTTCTTCCTGTTTCGCAACTTTGCCGACAAGCAGGGCATGGGCGGCATGCTGTCCATTGGCAAAAGCCGCGCCAAGATTTATGTGCAGACCAACACGGGCGTGACCTTTGCCGATGTGGCCGGTGTGGACGAGGCCCGCCACGAGTTGGAGGAAGTCGTGGACTTCTTGAAGCACCCGCAGGAGTACGGCCGCCTGGGTGCCCATATCCCCAAGGGCGTGCTGCTGGTCGGGCCACCGGGCACGGGCAAGACGCTGCTGGCCAAAGCGGTGGCGGGGGAGGCGGGAGTGCCGTTTTTCTCGATCTCGGGCAGCGAGTTTGTCGAGATGTTTGTGGGTGTCGGTGCGGCCCGCGTGCGTGACCTGTTCGAGCAAGCCCGTCTGATGGCGCCTGCTATTATTTTTATAGATGAACTCGACGCTTTAGGGCGAGCGCGGGGCGCTTTCCCGGGTTTGGGCGGGCACGATGAAAAAGAGCAGACGCTCAATCAACTTTTGTCCGAGATGGACGGGTTTGACTCCTCGGTCGGCCTGATTATTTTGTCGGCCACCAACCGGCCCGAGATACTGGACCCCGCCCTGTTGCGCGCTGGCCGCTTTGACCGTCAGGTGCTGGTGGACCGCCCCGACCGCAAGGGCCGCACCGACATCCTGAAAGTGCATGCCCGCAAGGTCACGCTGGACACCTCGCTGAACCTGGAAGACGTGGCCGCGCTCACCCCCGGTTTCAGCGGTGCCGACCTGGCCAATCTGGTCAACGAGGCCACGCTGGTGGCTACCCGGCGCAAAGCCAACCAGGTCACGCTGCCTGACTTCACCGCTGCGGTGGAGCGCATTGTGGCCGGGCTGGAGCGCCGAAACCGCGTGCTCAACCCCAGGGAGCGCGAGGCTGTGGCGTTTCATGAAATGGGCCACGCCCTGGTGGCACTGGCCCAGCCGGGCGCCGACCCTGTGCACAAAGTGTCCATCATTCCGCGCGGCATAGGCGCGCTGGGTTACACCATCCAGCGCCCCACCGAAGACCGCTACCTGATGACCCGCCCCGAGCTGGAGCAAAAAATTGCCGTGCTGCTGGGCGGGCGCGCGGCTGAAAAACTGGTGTTTGAGGTGCTCTCTACCGGCGCAGCGGACGACCTCGCCAAAGCCACCGACATCGCCCGCGACATGGTCACCCGCTACGGCATGGACGAGGCATTGGGCTATGTGGCCTTTGAGCCGCAGCGCCAGCAGATGCTGGACTTGCCTGCCGGCCTGATGCCGCACCAAAGTCAGGCCTCGCAAGCCACCTTGCAGCGCATTGACGACGCCATTCGCGGCATCGTGATGGGCGGCTTTGAGCGTGCCACGGCCATCTTGGCCGCCAACCGGGAGGTGCTGGAGCGCGGCGCCCGCGCCTTGCTGGCGCAAGAAACCCTGGATGAAGCCGCTATTCGGGGCTTGGCGAAGGATCTGGCTCCTTCGGGGCCATTTTCGAGGGTTTTAGGGCTCTAGCCTGCATATCTATTGGGTTGAATGCTACTAAATTGAGTTGATGTCCGTTCCCTGTAGGTCGGGTTAGCCGCTGGCGTCACCCGACAGCGGGCCGCTTTATAGGGATATTTTCAAGCCGATACGAGAACCGTTTTCAGCTTCGAAGCAACTGCCCCATGGGCGTCCCTCGCGGGATCTCCGGAAAAAGCATACGGGCGACGCGCTCGGGTTCAAGTCCGAAGAGCTCGGCGCAGGTCTGGGCAATCACGGTGTTCAACGCCAGTGTGGGTCGCAGGTCCCGACCATCAAGCAAGCTTGTTGTGGCCAGCCCGGGCCAATCAGCCACCACGCGCCCGCCTTGCACCCGGCCACCCAGCAGCATGCTCACGGCGCCTGTGCCGTGGTCAGTGCCACCCGTGCCATTGACGGCCACGGTTCGCCCGAACTCGGTGGCCACCAGCACCGCAGTCTCGGACCAGACGCCGCCAAGCCCCTGCTGCAGGCCCCCGATCAGGCCGTCGAGTCCCCGCAGTTGCGCGTCCAGGCGCTGGCGCTGTGCGCTGTGGGTGTCCCAGCCGCTGGTTTCGATGAATGCGATGCGCGGACCATCTACCCGGGCCAGAAACCCGGCCACCAGCCTGCCCAACGCGGCGGGGTCCTGCCGGTTGTTTGGCTCGCCTTGTCCTCCTGCCATGCCCGCGGCCATGCCGCGTGCCTCCAGCGCAGAAGACCAGAGCCCGTGCAGCTGCGAGTCAGCGGCGTAGAGCTGGGCCACGCGCAGCATCAAATCGTCACTGGCCTGAGGCAATGCCGAGGGTGCGTAAGAAGTAACCTCATGCGTGCCGCGCAGCACCATCGGCACGGCAGGTGCGAAGGCAATAGGCTGTTTGCCCGTTGGCGGCAGCAGGCCCATGAGGCGGTTCATCCAGCCGTCCCTGAGTTGATACGGGGCATTTCCCCCGGTTTCCAGCACGTTTTGTCCGTCAAAGTGGGAGCGGTCACGGTAGGGCGAAGCAACCGCATGGAAAAAGCTCGCCTGGCCCGCCCCGTACAGCTGGCGCACCTGCGTTAGCGCGGGATGAAGGGCAAAGGTCCCATCCAGGTTCAGCAAAGTCGATGCGTCGAGAGCCAGTGCGCCACGCCATCTGGCATAGGCGGGGTCCGCGTAGGGCACGACGGTGTGCAGGCCATCAGCCGCCCCCCGCTGGAGGATGAACACAAACCGCCGCTCGGTGTCGGCCTGCGCGAACAGCATGCGCGGCGCCGCCAGAAGGGTGGCAGCGCCTGAGATAAAACCACGTCTGTGCAAGCCCATGTCACCTCCTCAGGAATTCAGGTGAAACCAACAGCAGGGCCAGCGCCGAGGTCGGGCTTTCGGCAGCAGCGATGGCACGTGCCGTGGCCTCATTCAGGGCGCCCGGTAGAACGCGCGGCGCCAGTGATCGGGCATCGACCGCGCTGGCAAATCTGGCCGCAAGTCGCTGTGCCACTTCTACCCGGCGCATCAAGGCATCGGGTGCCGCCCAGGCTGCCGCTGTATCGCCATAACCGGCGGGTGATCCGGGCCGCCAGACGGGCTGACCCAGCTGATTCATCAGGCTGGCGACCTGCTCGGATTCAACGTCTTGCTGCCCCAGCGCACGCATTGCGGAGATGGCCCAATCCCACGGGGACTTGAACTTGGTCGGTGCGTCCCGCCATGCCTCGGGTGCCTGCACCAGATCACGGTACAGGCTGGGCAAATCACCGCCGGTGCGTTTGAAAGTGTTTGCCAAGCGCTGCACCAGTGCCTCGGGCGGAGCGTCGGCAACAAAATGCCGGGCGAGTTTGGTGGCGATATGGCGGGCGGTGGCGGGTGCATTCGCGAGATACCGAATCATGGCCCGTGCCTGTTGCTCGCCATCGTCGGCGTAGGTTTGGCCCAACATCATTCGCGCACCGGGTTCGTGCAGCGCTGGCACGTAGCGAAAGCTCGCGCCCGAACCCTCCAGCGCCTCATCGCCCGGCAAGGTCCAACCCGTGAGCGCGCGTGCGAGTTCGGTCACATCCCCCTGGGTGTAGCCGCTTCGCACGCCCAGCGTGTGCAATTCCAGAATCTCGCGTGCCAGGTTTTCGTTGAGCCCCGGGCGGCTTTGTTGCTGACGGCTTTGAGCCCGTTGGGCAGCGACGCTGTTGGGTCCTGAGGAACTTGCCTGGTCCAGATACAGCAACATGGCCGGATGGCGGACTGCGGCCAGCAAGAGGTCTTCAAAGCGGCCCAGAACATGGGGGCGGATGGCATCGGCTTCAAAACCACCGGTCACACCCACGGTCAGCAGTTTGTCTACAGAAACGGCGAAATGGTTGGACCAGAAATGCACCAGCCTTTCCACAAAGGGGGTGGTACTGCGTAAAGCGCTGCGGGCCCGGGCGCCCACAGCGGCCAGATATTGCCCCCGTCCTTGCCGCAAATAGGCTTCCCGGATGCCGCTTCTCTCTCCTGGCGGCGCCTGCTGCACCGCGCGCTGCTGTCTGGCCCATGCCTGGACCAGCTCAGGGCTGCGAGGCACTTCACGCCAGCTCGCAGGCAGCACCTCGAACCGGTCAAGTTGTGCCAACAACCAGGCAGGATGATCGGTTGCGGCGGACTCGTCGGGCCGCGCACCGAGTCCGAAACGATTCAGGGCAATGTGCAACGTGTTCATGGCGCGCAGTTTCCGCTTTCCAGCAAAGTTTATTTGTGTAGGAAATGTATCGGGCGGGTAAAGAGTCTGCCAGCCTGCATGTCGATTCACGATTGGGCGAAGAATTTGGCCAGGATGGTGCCTCTTTTATGGGTTTTAAGGCTCCAGCCTGCGGTTCTATTGGGTGGGGTGCTATTAAATTGCTGGGTGCTTGCGCACCCACTCTCGCATGGCCTCATTCACCCGTGTTTGCCAGCCTTTGCCACTGGCCTTCAGGGCTGCGAGCACGTCAGCGTCAAAACGGATCGTGGTGGGCACCTTGAGCGGCTTGTCTTTGGGGCCACGTTGGCGCAGTGCACAAAGTTGCGCGTACACCTCGGGCGAAAAAAACTCGCGGGCGGGGAGGGCACGGGCAAAGTCAGCGTCTGTCCACTCGGGGTTGTCCGGGTCGGCTGCAATGCCGGCGTTGATCTGGGCTTCTTCCTCTGCTGTGGGCATGATGATGACCCGGCCAGAGCGGGTTTTAATGGTTTCTTGCATAGTTCTTGACCTCTCTTGGGTTGGCTCTTCTTAAGCTGATCAGGCGGATTTTTGTTTCACGAAAACAAAAAACCAACACATGTACGCGGTGCGCAATCAACCCTGTCGCGCGGAACCGGGTCTCAGCGTACTGATGTCGGCTGTCCACAATGATCTGGGCAGATCCCCATTCAAAACCGTCTGCCAACTCAAACCACACCTGATGTTTGTTGACGTTTTCAGCGAGTTTCTTCGGGTCATGTTCGTAGCGCATATTAGTTATTGTATTAACAAAATATTTGGATTTCAATCAATTTGTTAATACATTTGTATTGTTGGCCATCGTCGACTACATCACGCATGGCCGGATGCCCCATATCCGGCCGTCGCACCGTGGCTGATGCCGCGTGGGTAGCTGAGTTGACGTTTCAGCGCAAAAAGCCCAAGGTGAAGACTTGCGGTTTCAGCTTGTCGGTCAGCAGCTGGTAGGCGGCTTCAAAGGGGCTGAAGTTCACGGGGGCGGTGTCGCCGCTGGTGTTGCGGGCTTTCAGGGCGTTGCGCACTTGGTACCAGCCGACATCGGGGCGGTTGAGTTTGTAATCGTCACGCACGGTGCGCACATCAGTGTGGGCAAAGTAGGCTTGCCATAAGCCGCGCCCGGCACCCAGCACGGCCAGGGCTTCGGTGGACAAGGTCTTGTCGGCGAGGTACTGCACCATGAAGTCGGACTCAAACCGATCGGGTGCGCCCACTTCGGCCTCGGTGAAGGGGATGAAGTGATTGACCAGCGACCACTTTCTGGCGTTCCATTCGAGGTCGTTCGCGCTGGCGGTGAGGTTGCCACGGTTAAACAGCGTCCAGATCAGGCAGTCGGTTTTGAATTCGTCGGGCAGTGGCGCAGTGGGCTGCAAAAACTGGTCTCGATCATTGAGCCAAGTGGGACGAACGAGCTTTCGCACAGAAAAAACGGCCACGGTTTGCAGCAGGTTTTCTGGGGTGATGAAAAAGCCACCGGCGTGCCCTATGCTGTGGACAGACGAAAACACGGCAGTCTCCTGTTCCGCGTGCTGCACGTCATTGCTATCGCACAGCATATGACCAATGGCCCTGTCAGCCCACTTGGTACGGCGCACACCAACGGTTTTAGTCGTCGGCGTGGTGGCGTTGATGAGCGGCAGCGCATCCACTTGGTTTGATTTTTGCCGGCCGATCCAGTTGGTGAGTAACTGAGCGTTTGGCACGTTGCAATAGGTCTTCTCGCCGATGGCCAGGGCGTTTTTGTCCAGTACGTCTACCGAAATTTCCGTAATCGGCGTTTTGACTGCTGCGGTTTGGTCGGTTTTCCAAATCAAAAAGCCAATCGGAAATTTGCCGCTCAGACCATCAAACGCTTGGTTGTGAACCACAAACCCGCCCTGGTAATAGGCATTCCATTCCTGTCTGAACTTCTCGAAGTTCGGTGCATTGATGTACTTCATCGTGCTGAACATGGCCACAGTAGCCGACGGCATCTCTGTACCGATACGCGCCAAAAATTGAGCAAATAGTTCCCGGGATGCGTAGCCATAGTGCGTCATGCTGTCGCCAACTAGCGTGGTCGCAACTCCGGTTTTATTCGCTGTGCCAAGCTTCACCTCGGTATTGCCTCGGTTTGCAGCCTCCGCATACGGCGGATTGATCAGCACCAATATCTTCTTGCCCGCCGCTATCGCCGCCCGCAGCGGCGCAGGCACCTTGTTGCTCAGGCTGTAGTCAATGCGTCCGTCATCGGTGATGTCGTCATTCAAATAATCGTACTGAAAACGCTGCGCGGCCACGCAGGTCTTGGTGGCGCGCATCACGTCGATGTCGGCCTGGTCCAGCGTGCTCATGTAGATGTTGCGCGGGTTGCTGTGCTTGACCTCCAGGTTGCCCACGCCGCAGCACATGTCCCACACGATGTAGTCTTTTTGCCAGTTGTTGCCCAGGGTCTCGGTGAGCTTGTCATAGGCTTTGTCCACCACATGCAGCGGTGTGTAAAACGCGCCTTTGAAGCTGCGCTCGTCCAGCGGAATCAGGCTGTCGCGGCGCTCCAGCAGGTAGTCGCGATACTCGGTTTTGGGCGGCTTGTGGTAGATGGCCCAAAACTGGCGGTAGCCTTCCTTGTTGCCCAGCTCGTACATTTTGCCGGCCAGGCTGAACACTGGCGCGCCGTTTTTGTGCAGCAATTCGGCGGGCAGGTTGGCATGGGTGGAGACCGTGCCGTCATGCATGATGTCTGCAAAAAACAGCAGGGCGTAGTCGTCTTCCTTGATGCCCGTAATCTCTCGTCCCACCATCGCCACCCATTTGTCAAACACCTGTTTCAGGTTGTCCGGGGTGATTTGGGTGCGAATGATGTCGCCGGATTTGATGGCGGTTCTGACGGTGCTTAAAAACTCGTCTTCATGGGTTTTGATCTTGAACGACACAAAGTGCGTGCCGATGTGGGCCGATATTTCGTCCAGCGCCTCTTGGGTGAATTGGCTGGCGGACTTGCCCCATTTGATGGTTTTTTTGGCCAGAAACGGCAGCACGTCGGTGCTTTTCATCAAAGCGGCTTTTTCGGTGTCGATGACCGCAAGGAACGGCGGCACGGTTTCGCCCGCGTTCAGCGCCACCTGCACGTAATGCAGCAGTTGCGTGAACATGGCGTAGCTGGAGTGGCGGCCGGTGTCTTTGGCTTCAAACCAGATTTCCCTGGTTTGAATGTCAATCAAACCCTTGGTGTAGCCCTTGAGGCCCAGGGCTTTGATGTAGGCGTCTTTGACGTCTTCTTCGCTCTTGGCGGTTTGCAGTTGGGTGTACAGGGTCATGCTTATCCGATGGCAATGATGTCGTTGAGGGACTCCCGGGCGGCCTCAAATACGGCGGCGGGCACGTCATTGCAAGGGTGGGGTCGCGCGCCGCGCTTTCTCCAGTCGAATGATTTGGGCTGGTGCGTCAGCAGGTAACAAACCTCACCCCGGGCGCTGGTGAATTTGACGGCGAAGGGGTTGGTTGCGTTGCTGGGCGCGTGTGTCATGGGCAAGCCGATGACGATGCCGGTGCGCTCGTTGAACGCTTTAGGCGACAGCACCAGCATGGGGTGTTCGTTTTTCATCTCGGTGCCCACTTGTGGGTTGAAGTCAATCCAGATTATGTCGCGCCGATCGGGTACCCAGTGTTTGGCGGCAGCCATCAAAACACTTCAGCGCCAACCAGGCCACTGGCCATCGCCTCACCGCCGTGGATGGCGGGGTCGAAGGCTTTGAGCTTTTGGGCCAGGGTAAGTTTGGGCTGGCCAGCAACCCGAAGCAAAATTCCTTCTTCCACCACTTCAACCGTGACCGGCAGGCCCACGGTAAAACGCGCAGCTTTGGCAACCGGCGCCGTGATGCGCACAGCAAGGCCATTGCCCCACTCCTGAATGGTTTGATTTGCCGTGATGCTTGCACCCATGATGGACTTTCGAAAAACGTTGATACATGTTTATACACGAAGTGGGCAGGACTGCGCAAGCGCCGCAAAAATCCATGCACCTGCTCTCGACCCCGGCGAATGCAGCGCATCTGGCGGGTTACTGGTCGCGGCGCATTGATGAAACGCATCGCCTTGTGTATACGGCCGACGATGTTGATTTTGACTTCATAGCATGCCGTGGGCACTACGACGACTGAACTCGCAGTCGTGGCATTTTCATCAGGCTTAAGCCGTCTTTATTAGGCCATTCAGGCCTCCAGCCTTCGTCTTCATTGCGCTTGAAGCTATAAAAATAAACATAAGTATCAGCGCTGGACTTGCCTGTTGCGATTGGTCAAGCGGGTAGGGCTGGGCGTGGCTACGCTCAAATCATCTTTGAGTCAGGATGGCCCGTCATGCACAAATCACCCTTGAAAATACCCGTTTCAGAGCACGTCTGGCGCACCCGGTACCGCTGGTCCGAGGGCGGGCACATGCAGGAGCCCTCGATTGAGGCGACGTGGGACCGGGTCGCGTTGGCCGTCTCTGGCGCCGAGGCGCACCACCACAACGAATGGCGCGAGCGGTTCAGGGCGATCCTGACCGATTTCCGGTTTTTGCCGGGGGGACGGATACTGGCCAGCGCTGGTACCTCGCGCCGCGCCACCTTGTTCAACTGCTTCGTGATGGGGCCGATTGAAGACTCGCTGCAAGGCATATTCAACGCACTGCGCGAAGCCATGGTCACCTTGCAGGCTGGTGGGGGCGTGGGCATTGATTTCTCCACGCTGCGGCCCGCCGGTGCAACCGCAGCCGCCAGCGGCAGCGTGGCGTCGGGTCCGGCGTCGTTTTTGGGGGTGTGGGAGGCGGCGTGCACGGTGCTGGAATCGGCCAACCTGCGCCGTGGCGCGATGATGGCCACGCTGCGCTGCGACCACCCGGACATTGAGTCCTTCATCGATGCCAAAATGGCTGGCGCGGCCCTGCCGCATTTCAATTTGTCGGTGCTGATCAGCGACGATTTCATGCGCGCAGTGGATGAAGACGGGCCCTGGCCGCTGGTTTTTCCGCTGGGCGAGCGGCCGATTCCCGCCAGCGCCGAGGTGTGCGAGCGGGAGTGGTCTGGCAGCCCCTCGCCCCAGCTGTGCCTGGTTTACCGGCGCATCCCGGCACGCGTTTTGTGGGACAAATTGCTGGCCGCCGAGCACGCGAGTGCCGAACCCGGCGTGCTGTTCATTGACCGCATCAACCGCGCCAACAACCTTTGGTATGGCGAGCGCCTCTCAAGCACCAACCCCTGCGGGGAAGTACCGCTTCCGCCTTTTGGCGCCTGCAACCTGGGCTCCATCAACCTGACCCGGTTTGTGCACCATCCCTTCACGAAGCATCCCAAGTTCGACTTTGGCAGCCTGGCGGCAGTAGCCAGTGTGGCCACGCGCTTTTTGGACAATGTGCACGACATTTCGCTGTTTCCGCTTAAGGCCCAGGAGAATGCGGCCGGGGTGAGCCGGCGCATTGGTTTGGGCATCACCGGGCTGGCAGACCTGTTTGCCATGCTGGGGCTTCGGTATGGCTCCCCGGCCAGTGTGGCGCTCACGGCTGAGATCCTGGGTGTGATCCGTGACACGGCTTACCGCACGTCGGTCGGGCTGGCGCAGGAAAAGGGCGCGTTCCCCGAGTTCGACAAAATCAAGTTCGGCGCCAGCCCGTTTGTGCTGGATTTGTCGCATGACATTCAGGATGCCATTGCCCGGCACGGCATCCGCAACAGCCACCTGTTGGCGGTGGCACCCACCGGATCGGTGAGCCTGCTGGCCAACAACACCTCCAGCGGCATTGAACCGGTGTTCGCCTTCAAGGCAGTGCGTCATGTGCGCGGGGCTGATGGCCAGATGATTCCCTTTGAAGTGGAAGACGCCGCGTGCCAACACTACCGCTCGCTCATGGGCCACACGGCAGCGCTACCCGCGCATTTTGTGCAGGCCGTCGATGTCAGTGCCGAAGACCAGCTGCAGGTGATGGCCACGGCTCAGGCTTGTGTGGACAATGCCATTTCCAAAACCGTGCGCCTGCCCGCCAGCGCCCAGCCGCAGGAGCATGGCCTGGTGTTGCGCCGGGCCTGGGCGCTGGGCTTGAAGGGCTGCGCCGTGTACAGAGAGGGCAGCCGGGCCGGGGTGATTCAATGCGACAAGGCCAGGGCCTGACTCACACGCTCTTTCAATTCGGGTCCTGTGTAGCGGGTCAGGTCGCTGGCCACGGTGACCTGCACAGCCTTGGCCGCAGCAACGCTCAACCGGGGCTTGAGTTCGCCGAGCAGGGCGGGCGAGGCGATGAGCACAAGTTGGCTGCATTGGTGGTCGTTGATGCCCTGGTTGAGGTAGTTGGCCAACTCTGCAGCAAAGCCGCCGCGCTCTTTGGCGTGGGCCTCGGTGTGAGGCTCAAACTGCGTGCCGGCGTGGCCGGTGCGCCCGTGGCCCTTGCCGGCATCGCCGCTCACATCACCCGCGCGCTGCAGGCTTGGCTGTTGACTTTGCGGATGCACAAAGTCAGCCAGCTCGATCAGGGCGCGGTCCTCTGCCCGGCGCTCAAAACACCGGGCGCGCTCGCCATTGGCAACTAAAACCCAAGTCGTATCCATAGTTTTCTTTCTTGAGGGGTGAATCAAACCAGGTCAGGGCCAGCCTCGGACCCCGGTGCACTGGCCCGGCCTGGCTCGGTCGGGGCCACTGCAATCAGGCAGTCGGTGGTGAGAACCAGGGCCGCGATCGAGGCGGCGTTTTGCAGCGCCAGGCGGGTGACCTTGGCGGGGTCGATCACGCCCATGTGCAGCAGGTCACCAAACTCCCGTGTGGCGGCGTTGTAGCCGTAGGCGGGCTCAAGGGACTCGTCGACGCGGTTGAGAATGACCGACGGTTCGTCACCGGCGTTGCTCACCATGCGCCGCAGTGGTGCCTCCAGGGCGCGCCAGACCAGGCGAATGCCCGAGGTCTCGTCCAGTGTGCTGCCGCTCAGGCCCGTTAGCACCCGGCGCGCGCGCAATAGCGCCACGCCCCCGCCCGGCACAATGCCTTCGGCCACGGCTGCGCGGGTGGCGTGCATGGCGTCTTCCACGCGCACCTTGCGTTCCTTCAACTCGGTTTCGGTGGCCGCGCCCACCTTGATCAGCGCCACACCGCCCGAGAGTTTGGCAGCGCGCTCATCGAGTTGCTGGCGCTCGTACTCGCTGGTGGACAGCTCGCGTTCATGGCGGATGCTGGCAATCCGGTCCTGCAGGGCGGCAGGTTTTCCTGCGCCACCGATCAGGGTGGTGTTGTCCTTGGTGACCTCTACCCGGGTAGCGCGACCCAGGTCCTGCAAAGTGACCTTGCCCAGCGCCAGACCGACCTCGTCGCTGACGACCTTGCCGCCGGTGAGCACGGCCATGTCCTGCACCATGGCCTTGCGTTTGTCGCCAAAGCCGGGCGCCTTGACGGCGCAGGTTTTCAGGGTGCCGCGCAGGGTGTTGATGACCAGGGCTGCGAGCGAATCGTTGTCGATGTCCTCGGCCACCACCAGCAGGGGGCGGCCTTCCTTGACGACTTCTTCCAGAAGCGGCAGCAGGTCTTTCAAGGAGGTGAGCCTGCCTTCGCACAGCAGGATGGACACGTTTTCCAGCACCGCGCTTTGTCGCTCCGGGGTGTTGATGAAATAAGGCGACAAAAAGCCCCGGTCAAACTGCAGGCCTTCCACCACCTCCAGCACGCTCACCAGCCCGGAGCCGTCTTCGATCGAGATCGCGCCTTCACGTCCCACCTTGTCGATGGCGCTGGCCAGCAGGTCACCAATGGAGCGGTCGTTGTTGGCCGAGATGGCGGCCACATGGGCAATTTCCTGGGACGTGGCACAGGGCCTGGCGAGGGTCTTGATTTCGCTCACCACCTTGTCGACGGCCAGTTCCATCCCGCGCTTGAGGTCCATGGGGTTCATGCCGCCCGCCAGGTAGCGCAGTCCCTCCTGAATCATGCCGTGGGCCAGCACGGTGGCCGTGGTGGTGCCGTCGCCGGCCATCTCGCTGGTGCGCACCGCCACCTCGCGCAGCAGCTGTGCACCCATGTTTTCAAACCGGTCTTGCAGCTCAATCGACTTGGCGACGAGCACGCCGGAGTTCACGATCTGGGGCGAGCCGAATTCGCGCTCCAGAATCACCGTGCGCCCCCGAGGCCCCAGCGTGATCTTCACGGCCTCGGCCAGCGCGTCCATGCCGCGCCGGATCTTGTCCCGTGCATCATCATGAAACAGGAGTTGTTTGGGTTTCATGCGGGCTCCAGGGTGAACCTGTCTACAGGCTGGAAAGCGGGGCGCCCAGTGGCGCCGGGCTGGCGATCTGGGCCTCGGCCTGCAGCCAGTCATCGAGTTCATGGCCACTTTCGCAACTGCGCGATTCATACAAAAAATAGGCGGTCTGGCGGATCTGTTCGTCGCGGTCAACGGTGCTTGGGTCGACCGCTGTGACCACCGGACCGTTGCCGGTTTTGCTGACGCGTGTAGGCGCTTTTTTTTCTGCTGGCGTGGATGAGGCGGTGGATGTGCCGGCGTGTTTTTTCATGTGATGACTCCTGAGTAGATAAATGACCATCGAGCCAACTGGCTGGCTGTCGTGGTCCTTGAATTCGCAAGAATAAGGACTGCTGGTGTGCAGGACTTGCGCATCGTCAACGGTCGCGCACACTCCCAGTTCGAAAAAAATGAGTGCATGCGCGTTGAGATGTGTCATCTGGCGCACGCCTTGGGTCTCTAGGCTGGGGGCTTTGGTTAACTGTCAGGAGGGTGTTGCCGTGAATCGAATGCGTGCCATGACAGTGGCGGAATCAGGCAGTGCGCTGGTGACGGCCGAGTTGCCCGTGCCGGAGCCGGGTGAGCACGACATTCGCCTGCAGGTGCTGGCCTGCGGGGTGTGCCGCACGGATCTGCACATCATGGATGGTGACCTGGGGCCCCGGCGCCCCGGGCTGGTTCCCGGGCATGAGGTGGTGGGGCGCGTGGTGGCAACGGGCTCACAGGCCAAGCGCTTTCGGCTGGGCGACCGGGTAGGCGTCCCCTGGCTGGGTTCAAGCTGTGGCCACTGTACTTACTGTGCAGGCCAGCGTGAGAATCTGTGCGACACCCCGGTCTTCACCGGTTATGACCGCAACGGCGGTTTTGCCGAGCAGGTAGTGGCCGATGAGCGCTTTTGTTTTTTGTTGCCGGATCGCTATGACGACGTGCACGCCGCGCTGCTGCTTTGCGCGGGTTTGATTGGCTACCGCGCCTACCGGATGGCGGGTCTCAAAGAGCCTGCGCGCCTGGGCTTGTACGGCTTTGGTGCGGCGGCCCACGTCATCTGCCAGGTGGCCGTGGCGCAGGGGCAGCAGGTGTATGCCTTTGTTCGCCCGGGTGATGTTCGCGGCCAGCGATTTGCGCTGGACATGGGCGCCTGCTGGGCTGGCCCGTCAGACTTGCAGCCGCCGGTTGAATTGGATGGCGCGCTGATATTTGCCCCGGTGGGTGCCCTGGTGCCGCAGGCTCTGCGGGCCACACGCAAAGGCGCTGTGGTGGTGTGCGCCGGCATTCACATGAGCGAAATTCCGGCGTTTGACTATGCGCTTTTGTGGGGGGAGCGCAGTTTGCGCTCAGTGGCCAATCTGACCCGGGAAGATGGTGAAGCCTTCTTTGCGCTCATTGATCGGCAGCCGGTAACAACCCATGTGCAGCCGTTCGTCCTGGCGCAGGCCAACGAGGCTTTGGCAGCACTTCGCAGTGGCGCTCTCAGCGGTGCCGCAGTGCTGTTGCCTTGAGATCCGGTTGCGTTGCGCACAGGAAGTCGAGCATGCAGATCAGGAATTGCCCTGAATGGCGCTTTTCACAGCATCCTTCAGTTTTCCCATGGAGGTTTCGAGCGTTTCCTTGACCTGATGCCACGTCTCTACTGTGGCCAGCTTCAACTTCTCAAGCTGCTGCTGCGTGGCCCCCAGACTTTCTTCAAGTTGGCGGGTTTCTTCAAGCAATTTCTCCTTGCTCTCGGCACCCGCTGCCTGTGCCCGGGCCTTGAGCCCTGCAATGGTCTTGCGCAGTTCATCCAATTCCTTTTGCGCCCCCTGCGTGAAGGTGTTCTGCTCTTGCTGTGCAGCAGAACCCCCAGGGGCAGGGGCTTCAGGCTTGATCTCGGGCTGGGGTGGTTTGATCTTGTCGCAAGACACGCTCAGGGTGGCGAGTGCCAGCACCAAGGCCATAGCGGGGTAGATGTGTTTCATTCCGGCTCTCCTGTTGGGTCTATGCCCATGGTCATTTCAGGCGACTGGCCGGGCATTGCGAATTCTCAAAAAATGGGGTTCTGGCTCTCTTTAGAGTTGGTGCTGTGCTTCCCAAACCGGGGCGTCACAAGGTTCAGGTTTCAATTGAAGGAGTAATGGCGATGAGATCAGATGCAGATTTGAAGGCGGACCTGATGGAGCGGCTGGACGCCATACCCGCAATCAACGCGTCCGACATCGAGGTCAATGTAGACAACGGTCTGGTAACCCTGAGTGGTGAGGTCGATACGCACCAAACCCGGTTCCAGGTGGAGCGCATGGTGCGGCGCATTGCCGGCCTGCGCGGGCTGGAGATCAACATCAAGCCGGCGCAACCGGCGAGCAAGAAACACCATCATTGAGTGATGGTGATTGGGTTCCATCAGCGCCTGGTGCCCAGCTTTTGCATCAGTGCTTGCACGATGGCCTCGCTCTTTTGGCGCTGGGCTGCGTCGGTTGCGAACTGCCAGTCTTTGGCCGTCAATGAGAGCTGCAGGAGCGAGTCACGCAAACCAAACAGGGCCGTGCTGATTTCTTTGAACGCTTTGGCTCTGTCGGTCCCATGCTGAAATTCCCCCATGATTTTCCTCCTGATGTGTGACGTGAAATAAATGTAAGTCGGGTGGGTCGGTCCACTGTTGACATTTGTCAAATTTTCAGTTGACTCACGTCAATCCCGGCCCGGGCCGCCTCTTCGACGGTGTCCATGAAGACAAATTCAATGTGGTCCCGCGCGGCTTGCGGCACCTCATCCAGGTCCTTGCGGTTGCGCGCGGGCAGCATCACCTTTTTGATACCGGCGGCCAACGCAGCGAGCACTTTCTCCTTGACGCCGCCGATCGGCAACACCAGCCCACGCAGGCTGATCTCGCCGGTCATGGCTACGTCGCTGCGCACCGGGCGATTGGAAAACAGGGACGCCAAGGCAATGAACATGGCAACCCCCGCACTGGGCCCATCCTTGGGAATGGCGCCTGCGGGCACATGGATGTGCACATCTGTTTTTTCGAACACCGCCGGGTCCAGCTGGAAGTCAGTAGCCCGGGACTTCACCAGGGTGAGTGCCGCCTGCGCGGACTCCTTCATGACGTCGCCCAGTTGCCCGGTGAGGATCAGGCGGCCGCTGCCTGCTGTGCGGCTGGCTTCAATGAACAAGATATCGCCGCCCACCGGCGTCCAGGCCAGGCCGGTGGCCACGCCCGGCATGCCGGCGCGCAGGGCCACTTCATTTTCAAACTTGGCCGGGCCCAGAATCTCCACCACATCCGGCGCGTCCACCCGGACCGATTCGGCCAGGCCTTCTGCCATGCGAACCGCGACGCGTCTGCACACCGCGCCAATCTGGCGTTCCAGGTTGCGCACCCCGGCTTCGCGGGTGTAGTCACGGATGATGGTGGAGATGGCCTGGTCGGTGATGTCGAGCTGGGTCGGCGTCAGGCCACACTCATCCAGCTGGCGCGCCACCAGGTAGCGCCGGGCAATCTCGGCTTTTTCCTCCTGGGTGTAGCCTGCCAGGTGCAGCACCTCCATGCGGTCACGCAGGGGGCCGGCCACCGGGTCCAGCAGGTTGGCAGTGGCAATGAAAAGCACTTGAGACAGGTCATAGGGCACAGCGAGGTAGTTGTCCCGGAAGGTGTTGTTTTGCTCGGGGTCCAGCACCTCCAGCAGGGCCGAAGACGGGTCGCCATGCACGCCGGTGCCGAGTTTGTCGATCTCGTCGAGCATCATCACGCAGCCTCGGGTGCCCGCCTTTTTCACGGCCTGAATGATGTTGCCCGGCAGGGCGCCAATGTAGGTGCGCCGGTGGCCGCGAATCTCGGCCTCGTCATGCACACCGCCCAGTGACACGCGCACAAACTTTCGCCCCAGCGCTTTGGCAATCGATTGCCCCAGCGAAGTCTTGCCCACGCCCGGGGGCCCCACCAGGCACAAAATGGGTCCATGCCCGGTGGGCTTGAGCTTGCGCACGGCCAGAAATTCAAGAATGCGTTTCTTGACCTTCTCCAAACCGAAATGGTCGGCGTCCAGCATGCGCCGGGCCTGCGCCACGTCAATGGCGTCCGGGTCGGGGGTCTTCCAGGGCAGCTCGGTGAGCCAGTCGAGGTAGGTGCGCACCATGGAGTATTCAGACGAACTGTCTGACATGCGCTCCAGCCTTCGCAGTTCCTTGTGGGCTTGTTTGGCCACTTCCTCGGGCATCTGGGCCTCAGAAATCAGTGTGCGCAACTCATCCATTTCGGCCGCCTGGCCGCCGCCGTCGTCGCCAAGTTCTTTCTGGATGGCCTTCATTTGCTCGCGCAGCAAATACTCGCGCTCACGCTGTCCCAGGCTGGCCTTGGTGCGCTTGTCGATGTCGCGCGAGAGGTTCAAGACCTCAATGCGGTGCACCAGCAGGTCCAGCACCCGGTCCAGTCGCTGGTGCAGGTTGACTTCTTGCAACACCTCTTGTTTCTCGGATGCCTTGATGTCCAGGTAGCCCGCCACCAGATCGGCCAGCATGCCCGGGGCATCCACACCCTGCACCGCATGCACCATCTCCTGAGGCACTTGCGGCAGCAGTTGCAGCACCTCCACGGCGCGCTCTTTCAGGCGCATGAAGCGCGCTTCAATCTGGGAGTCTCCCTGGCCTGCGGGCTCGGGCACGCGCTCGATACGCGCCACGGTGAAGGCATATCCCTCAAGGTAACCCAGCACCGAGAATCGCTGTTGCCCCTGGCACACGATGTGGTGGGTACCGTCGGGGGTGGTGACCATCCGCAGGATCGAGGCCATCGTGCCCATGGGCGCCAGATCGTCAGGCCCGGGTACATCGACTTCAGGGTTGTTTTGCAACACGATGCCGATGGGTCGCTCCGCTCGTATGGCGTATTGAGCTGCAGCAATCGATGTGTCCCGCCCGATGGCAATGGGCACGATCATGCCCGGGAACAGCACCATGTTGCGCACCGGGATGATGGCCAGCCCATCCTCGGGCAGCGGGGGAAGTACCTCTCGCCCGTCCTGCTTGGGCGCAGGTTGGTCCTGCTCCGATGGGGTGGGGGAGATCGCGTCTTTGAGCGCTTTCAAGGGGTTCATTTCAGTCGCTCAAGTGTGATTTTCAGGCAGCCGTTTTCCAGCAACATGTCGGCCAGGCGAAAGCTGCCAAACGGCAACAGGATTCGACGCCGAAAACGGCCATACGGAATCTCCAGGCGCAACACGGCCCCCGGTCCTGCCGGTGCGCCAAAAGATCGCTCGCCAAACACCACAATGGCTTGCTCCTCAAGCGTGATCTCAAAACGGTCGGGCGGCACGCCGGGCAGCGCGATGAGCAGGCCGAGTTCGCGGTCGTTCACGAACATGTCAACCGGTGGCTCCCAAGTGGGAGACTCACTGGGCGGACCTATCTGGAAGAACTGACGCTGCAGCCGGTCGGCGCTTTGGAGCAGCTCGATGGCTTCAGACATCATCCACGCGCGGGTGTCACGGTATTGCATTGGGCTCCTTGGGCTGGGCTGTTCTCACGCTGTACAAAGCGTAAATGCGGCCCAGCGGCGCCTGCTTGACAAATCGCAACCGCTCCGGCGGTCACTGGTTTGACGATGGCACCTGCGCCACAAGCGGGTGATTCACGCCTGGCTGTGGCTTGTGGAGGTAGTGCATGTTTTTCGAGAATCGGGTTTTGAAAACCCTGGAGAGAATCCGGTCGCGGGTGGTTGTGCCCTTGCGCATTCAATTGTGGAATGGTCAGAAATTTGATTTTTGCAGCGAGCCCAATGTGGTCGTCACCATCCCCGATTCAGCGGCCCTGAGGTACTTCATCGCACCCAGCCTGGACTCGTTGGGACGGGCCTTTGTGGAAGGGCACATCCGGGTCGAGGGCTCGGCGCGCAATGTGTTTCATGTGGCGCAGGCTTTGGCGCGCAGTGTGACTGCGCGGCTGCCCTCGGCCCTGCATTGGGCGCGCCAGCACAGCCGCGACCGTGACCGCCAGGCCGTGCAGTACCACTACGATGTCTCCAATGATTTCTATGCGCTGTTTCTGGACGCGAACATGGTGTATTCGTGCGCCTACTTTGGTCAGCCCGGTGACACGCTGGAGGCTGCCCAGAACCGAAAGCTGGACCACATCCTGACCAAGCTCCGCCTGGCCCCAGGCGAGCAGTTTCTGGATATTGGATGCGGCTGGGGCGCCCTGGTACTGCGGGCGGCCCAAAAATACGGGGCCGTTGCCACGGGCATTACCCTGTCCAAAAACCAGTTTGAAGCCGCGACTCGGCAGATCAACCAAGCGGGTCTGGCCGGTCAGTGCCGGGTGCTGCTGTGCGATTACCGCGACCTGAATGAGGTGGGTGCCTACGACAAGATAGCCAGCGTGGGCATGTTTGAACACGTGGGACTCAAGAACCTGCCGCTGTACTTTGGCGCCGTGCATCGCCTGCTCAAAGACGATGGCCTGGTGCTGAACCATGGCATCACCACCAGCGATGTGCAGAGCCGCTGGATTGGCATGGGTGCGGGCGAATTCATTGACCGCTACGTGTTCCCGCAAGGGGAGCTGCCCCATGTGTCCCTGGCGCTCAAGGAGATGGCCAGCGCCGGGCTGGAGGTGCTGGATGTGGAGTCGCTGCGGCGCCACTATGCCCGCACCTGCGACGCCTGGTCCGACAAGCTCGAAGCGAACCGCAGCGCCGCCGAGACGCTGGTGGGCGAGCGCCACTACCGCATCTGGCAGATCTATCTGGCGGGCTGCGCCTACGGTTTTGCCAACAGCTGGATGAACCTCTACCAGGTGCTGTGCAGCAAGGCCGACAACATTGCCCTGAGCCAGCAACCTCTCACACGGGACTACATGTACGCTCCAGTGGCTTGATTTGAGTGTTTTTGACCTCTGGCCGGCGTATCTATTGCTTTAAGCGCTATTGATTTAATGTAATCATTGCTGTGATGACCGATTGGGTTCATAAAGGTGTTGGCTTCGGGGGTTGGGGTGATATCAGGTAATATTAAAGATTAAGTTTAAATTTACTTGATATGTACACCCGTATTTGTGTTGAACGGCTCCTGCATCTTGCAAGGCAATTCCCCGCTGTTCTGATACTCGGAGCACGCCAGGTTGGCAAAACCACGTTGGCCCGGCAGACCTTTCCCCTGTTTTCATATCTGGATATGGAAGACACCGCGACCCACGCCCTGTTTGCTGAAGATCCGCGTTTTCAGCTTGACGCCCGTATTGGGGCGGGCCTGATTTTGGATGAAGCACAGCGTCTGCCCATCCTTTTTGATGCGCTGCGCGGTGCCATTGACGCCGATCGCCAGCGCATGGGCCGGTTTGTGATTTTGGGGTCCGCCCAGCCCGCCTTGGTCAGGCAGGTGTCGGAGAGTCTGGCAGGCCGGGTCGGCATTCTGGAGCTGGCACCCTTGACTGCGCAAGAGATCGAAACAGGCGACTCGCCCATCATGGATTACCGGCAACTCTGGCTGGCCGGAGGTTTCCCCGACGCGTTGGGTGCGGCCGGGCGGGGTGGACACTTCCGGGATTGGTGGGAGGCGTACTTGCGCACCTATGTTGAACGTGATTTGCCCGCCCTGGGTGTGGGTGCCGAACCGATTTTGATGCGCAAGCTGCTCACCATGCTGGCTCACGCGCAGGGCGGTCTGGCCAATCTGAGCCAGTTTGCCGCCGCCTTGGGACTGTCGCAACCGACGGTGGCGCGCTACGTTGACATTCTGGAACAGAGTTTTTTGCTGCGCCGCTTGCCTCCGTACTTTCGCAATGTCGGTAAACGGCTGGTGAAGGCGCCCAAGCTCTACCTGCGCGACACCGGACTGTTGCACCACTTGCTCAACATCGATTCGCTAGAAGGCTTGGACAGCCACCCCATTCGGGGCGCGAGTTGGGAGACCTTTGTGCTGGAGGACTTGTTGCGTCGCGAGGCCCTGGCTTACCCGCATGGCGTAGCGCATTTTTGGCGTACAGCGGGAGGGGCTGAGGTTGATTTGTTGCTGGAGCGGGGTGTTGATCTTCATGCTGTTGAAATCAAGACCGCCCGGGCTACTTCCCCGTATCTGGCGCGCGGCCTGCGTGCCATCATGGACGACACCGGAGCCGTCAGTGCCACTGTCATCGATCAAGGCCCGGCAGCTGACCCCCTGGCGCCCGGCATCACCCGTCGAGGCTTTGCAACGGCCATTCAGTGGCTTCCCGGTGGGGCAAAAAATTTATGAAAATAAGCATCCATCCCTGGTGTCTATTGACGTTTTTGCCATTTATTTAATTGGCGGCGTAGCCTCCGTTGACCGTCTATCATTTCTGCTTTATCACCATTGGGGCACTTCATGCAGTATCGTCGTTTAGGCAAAAGCAACCTTAAAGTCTCGGCCTTGTGTCTGGGCACCATGATGTTTGGTGACCAGACCGCACAGGAAGATGCCGCCAACATCGTGGCCGATGCGCGCGAGCACGGCGTGAACTACATCGACACCGCCGATGTGTACACCAAGGGTGCCTCCGAGAGCATGGTGGGTCAATTGCTCACAGGTCAGCGCCACGACTGGGTGCTGGCCACCAAGCTCGGTAACGCCATGTCGGACCGGGTGAACCAGGGTCACTACTCCCGCAGCTGGATGCTGCAGGAGGTGGACGCTTCTTTGGGTCGCCTGCAAACCGACTATGCGGACATTTTGTACCTGCACCGTGACTACAACGGCATGGACCTGGAGGAGCCCTTGCGGGCGCTGGACGCGATGCTGCGCGCCGGCAAGATCCGCTATTGGGGTGTCTCCAATTTCCGGGGTTGGCGCATTGCCGAGATGGTGCGTCTTGCCGCGCAACTGGGCATGCCCGGCCCGGTGGTGTGCCAGCCTTACTACAACCTCTTGAACCGTATGCCGGAGGTGGAGGTGCTGCCGGCCTGCGCCCATTACGGCATCGGGGTCACGCCCTACAGCCCGGTGGCGCGCGGCGTGCTCACTGGCAAGTATTCCGTGGGTCAGGCGCCGGACCCCACCACCCGCGCTGGCCGGGGCGACAAGCGTCTCAACGAGACCGAGTTTCGGGAGGAGTCCCTGCAGATTGCGCAGCACCTTAAAACCTATGTGGCCGCCAAAGGCGTCAGCCTGGCCCAGTTCGCAACCGCGTGGGTGCTGGCCAACCCGATTGTGAGCTCGGTGATTGCCGGGCCACGCACCCTGACGCAGTGGCAAGACTATCTGCCTGCATTGGACTACCAGGTGACGCCTGAAGACGAGGCGCTGATTGACAGCCTGGTGAGCCCCGGCCACCCGTCCACCCCGGGTTACACCGACCCGGCCTATCCGCTGAACGGGCGGATTGGGGTGTAGCAGGTCAGGCGACTGACCCTTTGGCACCTGGCTTCAATCGCCGGGGGCATCACCTATCGATTGGCTGCCGGGCGCTGCGTGAGCCACCACCTCACCCGGCCTGCTGGCTTGATCAGTCCACAGCTTCAATCGCAACCAGTACCTCCAGCTGGTGGCTGTCCAGAAGTTGATTTTACAATTTGGTAATTTAATATCCAAATTGTAAAAACATGATTCCGCGCCAAGCAAGCGCCACACTGCAAAGCCTCGCCCGGGGCTATCCGATACTTGCATTGACCGGGCCGCGGCAGGCGGGGAAGACCACGTGGGCCCAAAGCACCTTTCCCGGCAAACCTTATGTGTCGCTGGAAGACCCCGACACCCGGGCTTTTGCTGACGAAGACCCGCGGGGATTTTTGGCCCGTTTTCCTGATGGTGCCATCGTGGACGAGGCCCAGCGCTGCCCTGTTTGAGAATCTGGTGATCAGTGAACTGCTCAAGCGTCGGTACAACCAGGGCCTGGCCGCCAACCTCTATTTCTGGCGCAACAACACGGGTGAAGAGGTGGATGTGGTGGTGGAGCAGGGCGACAAGCTGATGCCTATTGAAATCAAATCTGGCCAAACCTTCAATAGCGACTTCTTGAGCGGGTTGAACAAGTGGGCGCGTTATGCCGGTGATGCGGCCTTGCCCGCCCAACTGGTGTACGGTGGCGCTGCATCGATGACTCGCAACGGCGTCACCATGCATGGCTGGAGAGAGATGTCAAAACTGACGGGTTAATGTGCCGATACCCGATGGCCTGCCCCCCAGTTGGGTGAACGCGCCAGAGTTCTGCCTGCGTGGCACCGTGTTGCAGAGCTTCAAACCGCTGTCTTCGGCTTGAACAAGCCGATGGACAGCGCGGTCCCGCACACGATGATGGCCCCGCACATCAGCATCCAGCCCGATACCGTCTCGCCCAGAAAAATCACACCGTAGACCACCGCAAACACCGGCACCACAAAGGTCACCGTCAATGACTTGGCCGCGCCAATGCGCTCAATCAGCCTGAAATACAGAACGTAAGCTACCCCCGTGCACAACACACCCAGGGCCAGTAAAGCCAGCCAGGCGCGTGCGCCCGGCAAGGTTTGCGGCCACAGCCACCAGGTGGGCAGGGCCAGACCCAGGGTGGCGCCCAACTGGCTGCCGGTGGCGGTGACCAGAGAGGGCAGGCCACCCAGATAACGCTTGGTGAAGCTGGCCGAGATGCCGTAGCACACGCAGGCCAGCAGGCAGGCCAGCACGGCCCAGCCGGTGGTCACGCCGGCTGCGTTTGGCGTGAAGCTGGCTTTGCCCGAAGCCAGCAGCGCCACGCCCACAAAGCCAATACACAAGCCCAAAATGCGCAGCCCGTGCGGCCGGTCCTTGAGCCAGACCCAGGCCACCAGCGCGCCGAACAGGGGCACGGTGGCGTTGAGGATGGACGACAGCCCGGTGCTGATGGACAGCAGCGCAAATGAAAACAGCGCAAACGGAATGCCGGAATTCAGCAGACCGATAAAAAATACCTTCTTCCAGTGCAGCACCAGCTGCGGCCCCAAGCCTTTGTAGAGCAGCATGGGAAGCAAAAACAGCGAGGCAATCGCCACCCGCACGCCAGCGGTGGGCAGCGCACCAAACTCCACCGTGCCCAGGCGCATGAATAAAAAAGACGAACCCCACAGGGCCGCCAGCATCAGGTATTCGGGGAGCCAGGGGAGCGGGGGAGCGGTTGACTTCAATGCAAACTTTCAAGTTGAAGGAGGGCGATCTTGCGCTCCAGCCCGCCAGCGTAACCGGTCAGGGCGCCATGGGCCCCGATGACGCGGTGGCAGGGCACGATGATGCTTAAGGGATTGCGCCCGATCGCCCCTCCTACTGCGCGCACGGCAGCCGGGCGGCCGATGTCGGCGCTGAGCGCGCCGTAGCTTCGGGTCGCGCCCTGGGGAATGGTCAGGAGCGCGCGCCATACCGCCTGCTGAAAGGCCGTGCCGTTGCTCAAGTCCAGCGGCAAACCAAAGGCCGTGCGTCGCCCGGCAAAGTAGTCGTCAAGCTGGGTGCGGGCTACTTTGGCCACCGGGTGATCCGGGGCGTCGGGCCAGGCGCTGGTATCGGGCTGGTGGCGCTGGCCCTCAAACCAGAGGCCGCAGAGGGCGCCGTGGGTTATCGCCAGGATGACGGGCCCCAAGGGGCTGTGGTGACGGGCTTGAACGGTGTAGGGAGCGTATTTCATGCTAAATGACCTTCTGGCCGGCGTTTTATATGGGTTTGTTGCTATTGCTATTGCTATTGATAGCATCTTGTTTCACTCGGTGCGGTGTTGCCGACACTGCAGCCCAGGCCCGAATCACCGCGTAGCTGCGCCACGGGCGCCAGGCTTGGGAGGCCGCCTGGGCTTCTTTGGCCGGGTGTCTGGCCTGTTTAACGCCCAGTGCCTTTTGTAATGCCACATCGCCTGCCACAAAGGCGTCGGGCCAGCGCAGCGCCCGCATGGCGATGTACTGGGCAGTCCAGTCGCCCACGCCCGGAAGATCCATCAGGGTGGCCAGGGTGGCGGGCACATCGGCCCCGTCATGCAAGTGCAGGTGACCGCTCAAGACCGCGTTGGCCAGCCCCTGGATGGCAACCTGGCGTTGTTTGACGATGCCGAGTTGTCCCAGCTCATCGCCGCTAGCATCCGAAAGTGCAGCAGGTGTGGGGAACAGCCGGCTCAAGCCAGGCACGGGCGTGTCAATCGGTTCACCAAACTGCGCCACCAACCGCGCGGCCAGGGTACGGGCAGCGGCTACCGTAATTTGTTGGCCCAGCACGGCCCGCACCGCCAACTCAAAGCCGTCCAGCGTGCCCGGCACGCGTAAGCCATCGCCCAGTGGGAAATCAGCGTGCAGCAGGTGGTTGATGGCTTGCGGGTCGGCGTCCAGGTCCAGCATGGCCCGAACGCCCGCCATCAAGCCGGGCAAGACTTCGCGCAGCGAGTCACTCAGGCGAAGCTCCACCTGGTGACGGGTGACATCAAAGCGGGCGATCAGCCAGCCGGTGGTGCGCACACTACCTTGCTGCACGGCCACCGTTTTGCTCAGGCACAGGTGCTCCGGGGCGACGTTCACCAGCTCCAGGCCATTGATCTGGCGGGTGGCAAAAAACTGCAGCATCGCCTGCGCGTCATAAGGCGGACGGTAGGCCAGCCGGACCCGGATGCCGTCCTCGCGCTGAGCCGGGCCACTGCGGCGCAACCCGGTCGGATTCAGACCGTAGGCTTGTACAAACGCGGCATTGAAGCGCCGCACGCTGGCAAAGCCGCTCAAGGTGGCCACTTGCGCCACGGCCAGCGTGGTGTCGGTCAGCAGTTGTTTGGCGCGCAGCAGGCGTTGGGTTTGCAGATAGTCCAGTGGCGAGACGCCAAACTGGACGTTGAAGATCCGCCGCAGGTGTCGGTCGCTTACACCCAGGCGCCGTGCCAAGTGTTGCACGGTGGGCGTGTCGGGGCCCCACACCTCAGGCGTCTCCAGCAAGCGCGCAGCCTGGAGCGCCAGAATTCGGGAGGCATCCTGCATCGACCACACCCGGGACTCCGGGCTGTGGGCCAGCGCCGGGGTACGCGGGGCCAGTTCGGGGCGACAGCGCAGACAGGGGCGAAACCCGGCCTGCTCGGCCTGGGCAGCGTGGGTAAAAAACCGACAGTTTTCGCGTTTGGGTGTGCGTACGCGGCACACCGGTCGGCAATAAATGCCGGTAGAGGTGACCCCGGCAAAGAAGCAGCCGTCAAAGCGCGCGTCCCGCGCCTTGAAGGCGAGGTAACACGCGTCGTCGGTGGGCGGAGTCTGCGGGGGCGTCATGCAGACGATGATAAGCGGGGGTGCGGCCCCGGCCCCGGGCGAGTCCAGCCGTTTTCGGACATCTCCAGCCAACAGTTTGGTGCGTCCAGGGTCGCCCCTTACACTTCGAGCGGGGCGGGGTATTCGTTCCCGTTGGTCCATCGCCCATCACCAAAAAAAATACTATGAAAATTGACCTGCGCCTGGCCGTGCACTACGGCCTGACTATTTTCCTGAGTGCCTTTTTGCTGTTTCAGGTCCAGCCATTGATCGGCAAAATGATCTTGCCGTGGTTCGGCGGTTCGGCAGCGGTGTGGACCACCTGCATGCTGTTTTTTCAGCTGGTGTTGTTGCTGGGCTATTTTTATTCGCACTGGGTGGTGCGCCATCTCACGCCCGCGCGCCAGAGCCTGGTGCACGGCAGCCTCTTGCTGATCAGCCTGCTGTTGATCCCGATTGCGCCGAG
The DNA here is from genome assembly GCA_943371745.1 of Rhodoferax sp. OV413. Taxonomy (GTDB): domain Bacteria; phylum Pseudomonadota; class Gammaproteobacteria; order Burkholderiales; family Burkholderiaceae_C; genus Rhodoferax. The sequence goes on along the minus strand of CALRWE010000021.1, from coordinate 5,218 downwards.
TCTGGACTGGAAGCCCACTGGCGCCGAGAACCCCACACTGCTCATTCTGGGTCTGCTCACCGTGTCCATCGGTGTGCCCTATTTTGTCCTGTCCACCACGGGCCCCTTGCTGCAGGCCTGGTTCGCCCGGGAGCGGTTCGGCCAAGTGCCGTACCGGCTGTTTGCGCTCTCCAACTTTGGCTCCATGCTAGCTCTGCTGGCCTACCCCGTGGCGGTGGAGCCGGTGTTTCCGACGGTGTGGCAGTCTTACCTGTGGTCGGGCTTGTATGCCTGTTTTGTGGTGGCCTGCGGGCTGCTGGCCTGGCGCGGGCGCCACGGCGAGCGCATGGTGGTGCAGCGTGATGACAGCGCCCCTGTCCCGCGCTGGACCGACAAGCTGCTGTGGGCTGCGCTGGCCGCCTGCCCCTCCATCCTGATGGTGGCAGACACCAGTTACCTGACCACCAACATTGCACCCATCCCCATGATCTGGGTGGCACCGTTGGCGCTGTACCTGCTGTCGTTCATCTTGAGTTACGAGCGCCGGGGCTGGTACCAGCGCAAGGTGTTCCTGCCCCTCCTGGTGGTGGGCCTGGGCGCGCTGGCTTACTTGCCCACGATGGGCATCAACGACCTGCCACTGGCCCTGTCCATGGGCATCAACCTGACCGCCTTCTTTGCAGCCTGCATGGTGTGCCATGGTGAGTTGGCGCGCTTGCAGCCCCATCCCACCCACTTGACGGGTTACTACCTGATGCTGTCGGTGGGCGGCGTGGCGGGAGGCTTTTTTGTCGGGGTGGTGGCGCCGTATTGCTTCAACAGCAATTACGAGTTGTCCATCGGCATTTTGCTCACCGGGCTGGTGGCAGCCATTGCCATCATCCCGGGCACCCCCTTCTCAACCCCCGCACGGCGCCAGGCCAGCGTGGCGTTCACGGTGGTCTGCTTGCTGGCCCTGTCGTGGATTCGGGTGGATGACCATGTCGCCGAGACCCGGGGTTCCGAGGTTACGCAACGCAACTTTTACGGCACCTTGCAGGTGTTCAATGACCTGGAGGATGGTTACCGCGCCATGTTTCATGGGCAAATCACCCATGGTCGCCAGTACACCGCGCCAGAAAAACTGGATCTGCCCACCACCTACTACAGCCCGCAAGGTGGCGCCGGCAAGGCCCTGCTGGTCAAGGCCGCGCAAGGCCCCCTGCGGGTGGGGGTGATTGGCCTGGGCGTGGGCACGCTGGTGACTTACGGCCGCAAGGACGATTACTTCCGTCTGTACGAGATTGATCCGCTGGTCATTGACATTGCCAAGAAACACTTCAGCTACCTGTCCCGCACGGCGGCTACCACCGAGATTGTTCTGGGGGATGCCCGCTTGCAGCTCGAAGCCGAGCCGGATCAAAAGTTCGACGTGCTGGTGCTGGATGCGTTCTCGGGTGATTCGGTGCCGATCCATTTGCTGACCCGCGAAGCCTTTGCCCAGTACGTCAGGCACCTCAAGCCCGATGGCGTGCTGGCCGTGCACATCACCAACCGTTTTCTGGACTTGAGGCCGGTGGTGAAAACGGCAGCCACCCACTTTGGCAAAGACGTCCGGCTGGTGGACGCCGATGGCGACCCTGACAAACTGGTGCTGCGCTCCCGCTGGGCGCTGCTCAGCAGCGATGCGGCCTTTTTCAGGGACGCCCGCCTGAGTAGCGCCACGACACTGGAGCCGTACCTCGGCTTTGAGCCCTGGAAAGACGACTACAGCAGTATCTTTTCGATTTTGCAATAGGCGTGCCCTTGGCCCTGCACGCGCCGGGTGGGACCGAATGCGGTGCTTTCTGGGTTAACCTCCCAGACAACGTCTATCGATCAAGACCTTGTCAAAATCAGGGGACAAGCCCTTCGATCTGTCGAAAAAATACAAATTTAAACAAGGAGTTATTCCCATGCAGCTGTCCGCGTCCATTTTCAAAGCCTATGACATCCGGGGCATCGTGCCCGCCACCATTGACGAGGCGGTGGCCGAGGCGCTGGGGCGGGCTTTTGGCACTGTGGCGCTTAAAGAAGGTGAACGCACAGTGGCGGTGGGGCGCGATGGCCGCCTGAGTGGGCCCGCCTTGAGCGCAGCGCTCATCCGCGGTCTGGTGGCGGCGGGTGTGGAGGTGATCGATGTCGGCATGGTCACCACGCCCATGCTCTATTTTGCGGCCAACACCCTGTGCACCAGCGGCATCCAGGTGACTGGCAGCCACAACCCGCGTGACTACAACGGCTTCAAGATGGTGATGGCCGGGCGCGCCATTTACGGCGAAGACATTCAGGCCCTGCAGCGCATGATGCAGAGCGAGACCTGGTCGCTACTGCCCGGTGGCAGTGTGCGCCAGGTTGATGTGCTGGCAGACTACACCGCGCGCATCGTGGGCGACATCAAGCTGGCCCGGCCCCTCAAAATCGTGGTGGATTCCGGCAACGGCGTGGCAGGTGCGTCGGCGCCAGCCATTTTGCGGGCCATTGGCTGCGAGGTCACCGAGCTGTACAGTGAGGTGGACGGCAACTTCCCCAACCACCACCCCGACCCCAGCAAGCCCGAGAACCTGCGCGACCTGATGGCTGCGCTCAAGGCCGGTGACGCCGATTTGGGCCTGGCCTTTGATGGCGATGGCGACCGCCTGGGCATCATCACCCGCGAAGGCAACAACATCTACCCTGACCGCCAGATGATGCTGTTTGCGCAAGACGTGCTCTCGCGCGTGCCGGGCGGCACCATTTTGTTTGACGTGAAATGCTCCCAGCGCCTGGCCCCGGCCATTGAGGCTGCAGGCGGCGTGGCGCTGATGTTCAAGACCGGGCACTCCCTGATCAAAGCCAAGATGAAAGAGGTCAATTCGCCGCTGGGTGGCGAGATGAGCGGCCATATTTTCTTCAAGGAACGCTGGTTTGGCTTTGACGACGGCACCTATGCGGGTTGCCGGTTGCTGGAAATTTTGAGCCGCTCGGTGGACGCCAGCGCCGTGCTCAATGCTTTGCCAAGCAGCTTTTCTACCCCTGAGTTGAACGTCAAATGTGCCGAAGGCGAGCCCCATACCCTCGTGAACCAGCTGGTGGCCAGCGCCCACTTTGCCGCCCCGGCCATCGTCAACACCATTGACGGCCTGCGGGTCGATTGGCCGGACGGCTTTGGACTGATCCGCGCCTCCAACACCACGCCGGTGCTGGTGCTGCGTTTTGAGGGCCACACGCCCGAGGCCCTGCACCGCATTGAGGCCGAGATGCTGGCCCTGCTGTGCACGGTCAAGCCCGATGCCGTGGTGGACGCCGCCGCGCATTGAAGGTCCTGATCGTCAAGCTCTCGTCGCTGGGCGACGTGGTGCACGCCATGCCGGCGCTGCAGGATATGGTGCGGGCCGTGCCCCATGCGCAGATCGACTGGGTGGTGGAGCGCGGTTTCGCCCCGCTGGTGCGGCGCTGCGCCGGAGTGCACCGGGTCATTGAGTGCGAACTGCGGCGCTGGCGCAAGTCGCCTTTTTCGCCCGCCACACGCCAGGCCTGGCAGGCCTTCAAGCTGGAGTTGCAGCGCGAGTCATATGACGCCGTGATTGACCTGCAGGGCCTGAGCAAGTCGGCACTGGTGGCCTGGTTGGCGCGGCTCACACCGCAGGGCAAGCGCTATGGCCTGGCCAACCGCACCGAGGGTTCCAGCTTCGAGGCCCCCGCGCGCTGGGTGGCGCAGGTGCCAATTCAAGTACCTGTGCACAGCGCAGCGGTGGCCCGCTCGCGTCTGCTGTGCGCGCGGGCGTTGGGCTATGCGGTTCCGGAAATACAGTCGTTTGGGCTTCTGGCCAGCGTGAATGAATGCCATGAACAGTCAAATACGATAGCAGAAAGCGGCATGGGTGCCTCTGGCCGGCGGGGCACGGTTGCCCTGGTGCATGGCACCTCGCGGGCAGACAAAGAGTGGCCTCTGGCCAGTTGGCAGGCCTTGGGTCAGCGGCTCAATGCCAGTGGCTTTGCCGTCGCTTTGCCCCACGGCAATGAGGCGGAGCAGCGCACCGCGCAGGCCATTGCCAGCGCGCTGAGTGATGCCGTGGTGTGGCCGCGCTTGGGGCTTGACGCCCTGACCGACACGCTGGCCAGCTGCGCGGGTGTAGTCGGGGTGGACAGCGGCCTGAGCCACATCGCCGTGGCGCTCGATGTGCCCCATGTGCAGCTTTATAACTTTGACACCGCCTGGCGCACTGGGCCGCTCCTGAGTGCGCACCAGCGCAGCCTGTATGCCCAGCCAGCGCCGTCGGTGGACGCGGTTTGGCGTGCCTGGCAGGCCGTGCTGCGCGTGTCTGGCAGGGCCTGAAACGCATGGTGCGCTGGTTCTATTCTGTGGTGATGTGGCTGACCCAGCCGCTCTTACGCCGCAAACTGGCACGCCGGGGCCTGCAGGAGCCCGGCTACCGGGAGGCCGTGCCGGAGCGCTTTGGCTACTACACCAGCAGCCTCGGGGCCAGCGCCGGCCCCACTGTCTGGGTGCATGCCGTCTCCCTGGGTGAAACGCGTGCTGCCAGCGTGCTGGTGGCGCAGCTGCGTGAGCGCCTGCCCGGCATGCGCCTGCTGCTGACCCATGGCACGGCCACCGGCCGGGCGGAGGGCGCTCGCCTGTTGCAGCCGGGTGATGTGCAGGCATGGCAGCCGTGGGACACGCCCGCCGCAGTAAATCGGTTTTTGGCCCACTTTCGGCCCACCATCGGCATCCTGATGGAGACCGAGGTGTGGCCCAACCTGGCCACCCTGTGCCAGCGTGCCAAGGTGCCACTGGTGCTGGCCAATGCGCGCCTGAGCGAGAAGTCGTTGGCGAGCACGCAGCGCCTGGGCTGGCTGGCGCGCCCGGCTTACCGAAGCCTGGCGGCCGTGTGGGCCCAAACCGAGGAGGACGCCCGCCGCCTCATCCGTTTGGGGGCCCCGGTGCAGGGCGTGTTTGGCAACCTGAAGTTTGACGCCACGCCCGACGCCGCCCAGCTGGCGCGGGGCCGGGCCTGGCGCCAGGCACTGCAGCGGCCCGTGGTGGTGTTCGCCAGCTCGCGTGACGGCGAGGAAGAGGCCTTGTTGAGGGTTTTAAGGTCAAATAGCCGTCTAGCCAGCATAGATAAATCTAAGCCTGCTCCTGATTCAGGAGCAGGCACTGTGCAGTGGCTGATCGTGCCCCGGCATCCCCAGCGTTTTGCCGAGGTGGCCGCCCTGGTGGGCGCGCACGGGTTTGGCG
>CALRWE010000020.1:0-32273 GCA_943371745.1 Rhodoferax sp. OV413 | reverse complement strand
GTGCCTGGCTTGACTTGGCGGTGCTGCAGTGCAACGCCGGGCGCGGGCAGTTGGCGGAGTCGCTTTTCAAGTCGATTGAGCAGCGCTTTACGCCGCCGCCGGCCTTGCAGGGTGTGATCAACCAGCTGCGCAGCCAGGGCTGCGAGAGCGCCGCCCCAGTGGGCATGCTCCGCATGCGGCTTGGGCGCGGGTATGACAGCAATGTGAACCAGGGAGCGATCAGCCCGTTCTTTGACCTGGGCAGCGGGGCCAACAGGGTAACCCTGGAGCTGGCCCCCGAGTACGCGCCCAGGGGCGACGGGGGCACCACGGTGTCTGCCGATTACTCCCGCACGCTGCCAGGCGGCACGCTGGGTTTTGCCCAGTTTCAGGCGCGCCAATATGACCACCTGCCGCAGTACAGCCTGAATTCCGCCGTGGTGGGCGCAGAGCACCCTTGGCAACTGGGGCGCTGGACGCTGCGGGCCAATGGGTCTGCGGGGCTGACGGCGCTGGGGGGTTCGATCTACCAGCGGCAGCTGCAATTGCAATTGCAGGCCACAGCGCCGCTGGGCTTGCCCACGGGCTGGGAGGCGGGGGCATCTGGCGGCTGGACGGGGGTGAGCTACCCCACTTTGACGGGGTTTGACTCCAATTTGTGGGAGTCCCGGGGCTTGCTGGTGTACCGGTCTGACGATGCGTTTTTGCAGGCGAGTGTGGGCTATGCCCTGGACCGGGGCGATGCGCAGCGCCCTGGCAATGACCGCAGCGGCGCGGTGCTGAGCCTGACCGCACGGCGCCGCCTGGTGGGCCATGTGGTGGGCGAGCTGGGCTGGAACTACCAGAGCTGGCGCGGCCAGGAGGTTTACTCACCAGGCTTGATTGACGAGCGCCGCCGCCAGCACACGCAGATGCTGCGGGCTTCAGTCACCGTGCCGGTGACGCGCCAGCAGGCGGTGCATGTGGAGTTGCGGGCGGTGCGCAACCGCGAGAACATTTCTATCTTTGAGTTCAGGGGCAAGCAGTTGCAGCTTAGCTGGGAGTGGAGCTTGCCGCACTGAGCCTACGGGCCAGGCAGGCACCGTCCAGCATCACCAGGGCGTTGACGGGAGCCGCTCGCCGGCAGGCAGGGTCTTGATCAAGCGTGCTGTTTTGGGACGTTACAACGGTGGCCACCTGATTCCAGTCGCTTACCCACCAGTTGGGCATCGCCAAATCCGGATGCGCTGAACGCGGGGACTTGAGCACGCCAATCGACATCATGTAGTTCACGATGGCGGGCAGACCGTCGATCTGGGCAAGGTAATTGAATTTGCCCGGCAGGTTGGGGAGCAACAGGTCGCGCTGCAATTGCAGCTGGTGCTCCAGTGCCACAAGGTTGGAGGTGTCCAGCGGGGCTGTGGCCGGGGTGACCCACATGAAGGCCGCCGCAGTGAGCGCAGGGGGCAACAAGTCGGCCAGGGTGGTGCCTGGCTTGGGCGCGTGGTTAACCCGCCCGGCTGGCCACCAGCGGGACGCCAGCAAAGTGACAAACAGCACAAGCTCGATGAGCAGGCTGGTGTTCAGGGCAAATATGTATTTTTTGACGGAGTATTCGGAGCCGTGCCCGAGCTGTAGCGCCAGCGCTTGCATCAAGCACAAGCCAGAGATGACGAGGCCAAAGAGTGCCATGTATTTCAAGGCCAGCCACTGAGGGGCGAGCTTCACGGGGTCCAGGCGCAGCCACAGCAGCAGCAGGCCCGCCGAAAAGACCAGGTGCAGGCCGCTGTAAGCCATGAAGGCGCCTACGCTCTGCATGGTGCGGGCGGTGATGGAGCCGTTGTTGTTGCTGATGCCGCTCATGGCGGCAAAAGAGGGGTGCATCAGCAAGGCTGCTGTGGCGGCCAGCAGCAGCAGCACGGGCACCAGGGCGGTGCGCAAGTCACGGGTGCGCAAAATGCCTTTTTGATAGAGGTCGACAGCCACCAGGGCGGCAAAGAAACACAGCAGCTCCAGCGCGGGCAGCAGGTGCATGCCGGCGGCCAGGTAAATACCGGCAACCAGCAGCGCGTAACGCAGCGTGGGTTGGACGCCCTTGCGCTCCCAACCGAGGGAAAACGCCACAACGAGCATGACAAAAGCTTGCGCCACCAGCTGGGCATAAAAGAAGTTCTCAATGACTTCGTCGGCATGCAGTTCAAACCGAAGGTAGCGGTGATTCAGCCACAGCGCGGCGGACAGCAACAGGGCTGCAATCCAACCCGGTTTCTTGGGCACACTGAGCACCATAGCAATCAGGCTGACCCAAAGAACCACGATGCTGAGCTGCGTGATGAACTGCATGCCCAGCAGCACCGAGCCCAAGGCACGCCCCATGATGGCCGCCATGATGTGGCTGCTGCGGGGGTAGTAGTTCATCTCACCCAAGGTGGGGTTGCCACTGTAGGGCATGCTCCAAAGCTCAGAGAGGCGGGCCACCAGGGCGTAATGGTGGGCCAGGTCGGTGGAGGTTCCCCAGAGCGAGTCCAGAGACCACACCACCAGGCTGGCTGCCGTGAGGAACAGCGCAACAGCTCGCCAGGCGGTGGGTTGTGGAGTGGACATGGGCAGCATGGGGGGGTCAGGCTGGGCGCTGCTGCGCCATGAGTTGGGCTGCGGCCTGCCCTTCACGGATGGCGTAGTTGGTGCCACGGTCTTCGGGGTAAATCTGGGCCATGGTGCTGACCCAGGCGTTGCCATACGGCGTGGTGCGCCCGGGCACATAGCTTGAGTAGTTGCGCTCGGTCACGGGCTGGGCAAACTCAGCGCTCCAGATGCGGTAGTCCTGAATCCAGTCAGGCTGCAGCGCGGGAAACATGCGCTGGAGGTGTCCCAGGCAAAAGGCGAGGTAGTTCTCGCTGTCGTAGTTCCACAGGGGGTCTTCTTTGGCGAGGTAGCGCGAGAGGTAGACGACGTGCTTGCCGCCGTAGTTGGCGGGGGAGTCAAAGTTGGTGTGCTCGATGACGCCCACAAACGGAAAACCTGGGTCGTTGACGTTGAGCCAGTAGGTGTCTGAGAGGCTGCGGTCGAGCTGCAGCGCCAGGCAGACGTTGCCCAGGTATTTGACGCGGTTCATGCGGGCGAGCCACTCGGGGTGGGTGCTGCTGGCGGTGCTTTCGAACAGCTTGGCCACAATGGGAAAGGCGGGCGTGAAGAGGTATTGCGCGGCACTCACCTCGCCCTCTGCGGTGCGCAAGGCGGTCACCTGGCCGTTGGCAGCAATCACACCTGTAACGGCGGTGGCGCAGCGAACCTCGCCACCCAGGCGGGTGATTTCATTGGCCATGGCTTGCGCGAGGCGACCAAAGCCGCCCTTGAAGTAGGCGAGTTGCTCGCCGCCCTTGGCGTTGCGGGTGCTGCCGCGCAGCACGAGTTTTTTCCACATCCAGACGGCATTGACGGCGTCTGAAAAAACTGAAAACTTGCTCTCCAGCAGGGGTTGCCACACCACCTTGAAGACGTTTTTTCCGCACAGGGGCTCGAGCCACTCGCGAATGGAGAGGTGCTCAATGGCTTTCCAGTCTTTGACGCGGCGCACTTGCAGCACAAGCAGGCCAAGGCGGATGCGGTCAACCAGGGAGAGCGGCTTGAAGCGCAGCAAGTCCATGGGGGTGGAGAGGCGCCAGTGGCGACCATTGAAATACATGCCGGTTTTGGAGGGCATGGTGGTGATGTCGCCCTCCATGCCGAGTGACTTGACGAGCTGGGGCACGTATTGGTCGTTGTCAAACCAGTGGTGGTAGAACTTCTCGATGGTGACGCCGTCTTTGAACTCAAAGGTGCTGGCGAGGCCGCCGGGGGTGGTGTCGGCATCGAGCAGGATGACTTTTTTACCGGCGCGGGCCAGTTCAAGACCGGCGGTGAGGCCTGTGAAGCCGGCGCCGACAATGGCGCAATCAAAGGGGTTGGACATGGTTTTCAATTCTTGAAGGTGACGCGACGATTCAGGGTGAACTGCAGCACAACCACCATGGGCAGCGTGATGAGCTTGGCCCAGCGGGCGTCAAGACCGGCCAGATCAACCAGCACCCACAGCAGCAGGGCCGAGGCCGCAAAGCCGAGGCTGGCCACCAATAGGAAGAGTGCCAGGCGCTGCCAGACCCGGTCGCGTTTGGCAAAGGTAAAAATGCGGTTGAGTGAAAAGCTGACGAGTGTGCCGGCCAGATAGCCAAGCCCATTGGCGTATTGGTACCAGATGCCGCTGCTCAGGGCGCCGTAATAAACGGCGTAGTCAGAGGCTACGCCCATGCCGCCACACAGGCAATAGAGAAAAAATTGCATGGTCTAGCCGCCCGGGTTGGGCGGGGTGGTGTCGCCAATGACATATTGGGGCCGCGAGTTGAGGGTGAGCAGCACCCGGCCCAAATACTCGCCGATCATGCCCAGCGCGAGCAACTGCACGCCGCCCACCATGAGGATGGTGACGATGAGGGACGACCAGCCAATGGGCATGGCGTCTTGGGTGAATTTCTGGATGACGAGGCCGATGGCCAACAAAAACCCCAGGCCGGCAAAGCAGATACCTGCAAAGGAGGTGATGCGCAGGGGCACCAGGGAGAAGTTGGTGGCCATTTTGAGCCACAAGGAAACGGACTTCTTGAAGCTGTAGCCGGAGTCACCCGCGTAGCGTTCGTGGTGGTCGACGTCCACGGTGCCGATGTTGCGGGTCACGGAGAGGATGAGGCCATCCACATACACGTAGGGGCCCTGGTAGCGCAGCACGTCGGCGCAGATGGCCGCCTTCATGGCGCGAAAGGGGGAGAGGTAAAGGCCCTTGGGCTTTTGCATGAGGTAGCCGGCCACCAGGTCGTTGAGGCGGCTGCCAGCGATTTTCCAGCCGGCGTGTTGTCGCCGCTTGAAGCGGGCGTAAACAACGTCGCGCCCTCGGGCCAGCTCGTCAAGCAGGGCGGGAATGTCGGAGGGCGAGTGCTGCAGGTCGTCATCCATGGTCATGATGACGTCCCCATGGGCTTGCGCAAACCCGGCCATGAGGGCGTTGTGCTGCCCGGCATTCATGCGCAGGGAGATGCCGCGCACCCAGGGGTACTGGGCAGCAAGGGCCTGAATGACGGCCCAGCTGTGGTCGGGCGAACAATCGCACACAAAGATGACTTCATAGCTGCCGCGCACTTGCTCAACCTGGTCCAGCACGGCTTGCAGGCGGGCGATGAGTTCGGGCAGGACTTTTTCACTGCCATAGACCGGGATGACCAGGGACAGGGCCAGGCGGGGCAATTCAGTCATAGTATTTCTGGATGAGTCGGTTGACATAGTCGCTGTCAAATACGACGCCGGTTTCAGCGGCAGTGATTTCAGTTTGGCGTGTGTCAATGGGGTAATCGGCCCCGGCGTCAATGAGGTCGTAGTGGGCGCTCTTGCCCAGGACTGATTCAAATACCTTGACCACCTCAAGAATGGGCACCGAGAACGGGCAGGCGATGTTGGTCACGCGGCCTTGCGCCTGCTGCTGGCTGACGAGGCGGGCGGCGATGGTGGCCACGTCACTGACATCAATGAGGTTGCGCCGGGCATGACGCCAGACCTGAAAACGCTGGCCCGTGCTGATCTGCCGGTGCAGGTAGTTGGTGAGTGTGTGGGGGTTGGCGCAGGTGCCCACCACTTGGGGCAGCCGAAAAATGGCCCATTGCGGCGTTTCAGCCTGCAGGAGGCTCTCCAACTCGGCCTTGTGCCGCACGTAGGGAGAGAGCGCGAGCTCGGGGTCACTCAAGGAGCAGGTACTGAAGTAAAGAATGAGCTGCTCGGGAGAGAGCGTGCCGCGCAGCAACTGGCGCTCACGGTCAAACTGCTCAGCCCGATGCTCGCGGGAGTTGGAGACCCCGGAGGCAAACACGGTGACCTTGGGTTCGTGTAAAAAATGGGGGGCAAATGCGCTGGCCAGTAATCCGTTCCCTAGTATCATTTTTTTGCTTGCGTGAGTTTACTGATGAGTTTTGGCAAGTGCCTGCGTAGGTTAGCGTGGCAAGCTTCTGCGATAAAATCCGCGGTCCTCCACTAGGGTTTCGGGCTTGGTGGCGAGGATAACAGAAGCGAATGATCGCAATCCAAAGGGCAGGTCGACGTGAGTTCAATCAAGAAAATTGCATTAATTACCGGCGTGACCGGGCAGGATGGCGCCTATTTGGCAGAGCTGTTGCTGGACAAGGGCTACGAGGTGCATGGCATCCGGCGGCGCAGCTCACTGTTCAACACGGCGCGCATTGATCACCTTATTCACGATGTCCATGAGAAGGGCTTGCCGTTTACCCTGCATTACGGGGACATGACGGATTCGTCAAGCCTGACGCGCATTGTGCAAAAGGTACAGCCCGACGAGATTTACAACCTGGCGGCCCAAAGCCATGTGGCGGTGTCGTTCGAGGAGCCGGAGTACACCGCGAACTCCGACGCCCTGGGGCCGCTGCGCGTGCTCGAGGCCATCAGGATTTTGGGGCTGGAGAAGAAGACGCGGTTTTATCAGGCGTCAACCTCAGAGCTGTATGGACTGGTGCAGGAGATTCCGCAAAAAGAGACCACGCCTTTTTACCCGCGCAGCCCCTATGCGGTAGCCAAGCTGTATGCGTACTGGATCACGGTGAACTACCGCGAGGCCTACGGCATGTATGCCTGCAACGGGATTTTATTCAACCATGAGTCGCCGCTGCGGGGTGAGACGTTTGTTACCCGCAAGATCACGCGTGCTTTGGCGCGCATCAAACTGGGCCTGCAGGCCTGCCTTTATCTGGGCAATATGGATGCGCTGCGCGACTGGGGCCACGCCAAGGACTATGTGGAGATGCAATGGCTGATGCTGCAGCAGGACACGCCCGAGGACTATGTGATTGCCACCGGGGTGCAGTACAGCGTGCGCGATTTTGTGACTGCCGCTGCCCAGGAGCTGGGCATGACCCTCACTTGGCAAGGTGAAGGACTGGAGACCAAGGCACTTGATGCCGATGGCCAATGCGTGGTGGCCGTTGACCCGCGCTATTTTCGGCCGACCGAGGTGGAGACGCTGCTGGGTGACGCAAGCAAGGCACGGGAGCGCTTGGGCTGGACGCCCAGGATCAGCTTCCAGGAGCTGGTGGCCGAGATGGTTCGTGAAGATTTCAAGACTGCGCAGCGCGATGAGTTGATGAAACGCCACGGATACACCGCCTTGAACAACCATGAATGATGGGTACCATCACTGTTGCCAATCTGGGCAAGGCTTACCGGCAATACCCTAGCCAGTGGTCGCGACTGGCCGAGTGGGTGCTGCCCGGAAAAAAGATCCGCCATAACCTGAAGTGGGTGCTGCGGGACATCAGTTTCACGGTGCGCCCCGGTGAAGCTGTGGGGATCATTGGCCTCAACGGGGCAGGCAAGAGCACCTTGTTGAAGATGATTACCGGTACTTCGCAGCCCACCTCGGGCAGCGTGGTGATGACAGGCCGGGTGGCTGCGCTGCTGGAGTTGGGCATTGGTTTTCACCCGGACTTCACCGGGCGACAAAATGTGTACATGGCGGGGCAACTGTTGGGCTATGGGGTGGAGGAGATCACCCGATTGATGCCAGAGATCGAGGCTTTTGCGGAGATCGGAGACTACCTGGATCAGCCTGTGCGGGTGTACAGCAGCGGCATGCAGGTGCGACTGGCCTTCAGTATTGCCACGGCCCACCGCCCCGATGTCCTGATTGTGGACGAGGCACTGTCGGTGGGGGATGCCTATTTTCAACACAAGAGCTTTGACCGGATTCGTGAGTTTCAGAGGATGGGCACGACGCTTCTGATTGTGAGCCATGACAAGCAGGCCATCCAGTCAATTTGCAGCCGCGCGATCCTGCTGAGCGGCGGACGTCTGGCCATGGAAGGGGCGCCAGAGGCGGTCATGGATTACTACAACGCCTTGCTGGCCGATCACCAGGGACAGCAGCTGAGCCAGAGCATGCTGACGGACGGTCAGGTCAGGACAGTGTCGGGCACGGGTGAGGCGAGGATGCAGAAGATCTCGATTTTTGACCTGGAGGGCAACAACTTGAATGTTGTCTTTGTTGGTCAGAAGATCCGGATCGAGATTTTGGTCAAGGTGAATGAGGATATCGACAGTCTGGTTTTGGGCTGCGGCATCAAGGATCGGCTGGGCCAGATGATGTTTGGCACCAATACGTTTCACACGAGCCAGATGCTGACCAATCTGAACAAGGGGGAGGATTATGTGTATTCGATCTATCTGGATGCCAATCTGGGGGTGGGGAGTTATTCCATTCATGCCTCGCTGGTTCGCAATCACTCGCATGTGGAAAAGAACTATCACTGGATCGATGGGGGTTTGGTGTTTGAGGTGCTGAACAAGGACAAGATTGAATTTGTGGGCTGCAGCTGGAATGAAATGATTTTTGACATCAAGAAAGTAGTCACCCCATGATGGATTTGAAGGCTGTGCTTTCTGGATTTTTCAACAAAAAGGCTGTGTTGCTCCCGCAGGCAGTGCCAGCGATGACCGCCGCCGTATCTCCTGCGCCTGCGCCAGCTGCGGTCGACGTGCGCCAGCTTCAACCGGATGCTGCGGATCGCAAGCTGGTGGTCGTTGATATTGGGTGCCGATGGGGATTTGCAGAGCGCTTCATGCGCGACGATGGGCTGTTTCGGGTGTACGGATTTGACCCTGATATTGAGGAATGCCAACGCCTGAATCAGCGCTATGGAGGCAGCGACGTCTCAATTGTGCCCTTGGGTCTGGCAGGCGTGGCGGGCAAGAGGCGTCTGTTTATGACCCATGAACCCGCCTGCAGTTCTTTGATTGAGCCTGACCCGGCTTTGACTGAGCACTACCCTGCCCTGCGGTGTGCGCAGCATGTTTCAACAGTTGAAGTGGACACCACCACGCTGGATGCCTGGGCTGCGACTCATGGGGTCTCACACATTGATTACATCAAGGTGGATACGCAAGGCACCGAGCTGGAGATACTCAAGGGCGGCGTTCATATTTTGCAAAGCACAAGGTGCCTGGAGGTTGAGGTGGAGTTCAACCCGATCTATTTGGGACAACCCGTTTTTTCAGATGTAGATTTGTTTTTGCGCAGCCAGGGTTTTGTGCTGTGGAAGTTGACCAATCAGGTCCACTACTCGCGTGACGGCGCGCCAGACACACCGATTGGGGACGACACGATTTACTACGATGAGCGCCAACAGGTGAAGCACCCCATTTACGGCGGGCAGATTTACTGGGCTAATGCGCATTACGTGAACCGAGGCGTTCTGGCGCTGGCTGCTGCGGATGAATCCCAAAAATTAAGGGACATCAGCTTGTTTGAAACGCTGGGCATGCCGGATGTCACCCGGCATTTGCGCCAGCCAATGGTCACTGCGGCGCCCCAATGATGATTTCTTACGCGCAAAACTACGAGGACGTGATGCTGTGGCGCGCGTTGTCACAGGTTGACGGCGGCTTTTATATTGATGTGGGGGCCAACGATCCGTCTGCGGATTCGGTCACTCGCCTGTTCTATGACAAGGGCTGGCGCGGCATCAACATCGAGCCGCTTAGCCTGCACATAGCCGACCTGAAGCGTGAACGTGTGCGCGATATCAATCTGTGCTGCGCCGCCGGCGCTTGTGCGGGAGAGATCGAGCTTTGGGAGTCCGATGTGCGGGGCTGGGCTACCGCCGACCGCGAGGCGATTGAGGCCCATGTTGGCCAAGGCGATACGGGCCACTTTGCGCGGGTGCCGGTGACTACGCTGAGCGCCATTTGTGACGAATATGCGCCTGCGGATATTCACTTCCTGAAGATCGATGTGGAGGGCTTTGAGCAGGCGGTGCTGGAAGGCATGGACTTGGAACGCTTTCGCCCTTGGGTGGTGGTGGTGGAGTCAACCCGCCCCAACTCGACTGAAGAAGTCCATGCGAGATGGGAGCATTTGCTCACCGGCTCGCGTTATTCGTTCGTGTATGGCGATGGATTGAACAGGTTTTACCTGGCGCAGGAGCGGGCTGAACTGGCGACACGGTTCAAGTACCCGCCCAATGTTTTTGATGATTTTGTCAAGTTTGCTCAAATTGAGTCTGAAAAACGTGCAGCAGAGGCCGAAGCGGTCGCCGCATTGACAGATAAGCATGCGGCTGCACTTGCGGATCAGGTCGCCCAGGCTGATACCCGGACTCAGGAAGCCGCATCTCAAGCCGCGCAGGCTGAGGCCCGCGCTCAGGAGGCCAGATCTCAAGCCGCGCAGGCTGAGGCACGAGCTCAGGAGGCGACCTCTCAAGCCGCGCAGGCTGAGGGACGAGCTCAGGAGGCGACGTCTCAAGCCGCGCAGGCTGAAGCACGAGCTCAGGAGGCGGCCACGCGGCTGGCGTTGGCAGAAATCCGTGCTGCGCAGTCTGAGGCACGCGCTGAATTGGCAAACGACCATGCACAGAGGGCGAACGCTCGTGCGTCTCATGCCGAGGCTTCGGCAGCGAGCGCAACAGCGCATATCACGGCGTTAACAAGCAGTTCGTCCTGGCGAGTGACTGCACCGATGCGATGGCTGGGGAATTGGGTCCGGGACATCCGCGCCAGTGCCTGGCGCTCGCGCGCAGCGTATGGCCACGCAGGTGCCATCAAGCGGCAAGGCGAGAGGGCCCGGGTAGCCCCCGAATTGGTGCACTTGTCTCCGGGGGTTCGCCGGATCCTGGCGGACCTGAAAGCGGCGTGGGCGATAAAGAGCGCGGGGCAGGCCCCTGCCGCGCCCCAGCCAATGGGTCATTTACCCCGACTGGCCTTTGTGTCGCCGCTTCCACCGGAGCGAAGTGGCATTGCGGACTACAGCGCAGAGTTGCTGCCCGCGCTGGCGCACTTTTACGATATTGATGTGATCGTGATGCAAGATCAGGTGTCCACGGCGTGGATTACCGGGCATTGTGGGGTGCGCACACCAGACTGGTTGATTGAAAACGCCAGTCAATACGACCGTGTTTTGTATCATTTTGGTAACTCGAGTTACCACCAGCACATGTTTGCACTGCTGGCCCGGGTTCCTGGCGTGGTGGTGTTGCATGATTTTTTTCTGGGTGACATCCAGAACTACCTGGAGGTGCTGGCGCATTGGCCCCACGCTTTCACCAGGGCGCTGTATGGCGCACACGGGTATGGCGCTGTGGCAGAGCGGTTCAGAGCGAGTCAGGTTGCGGAGGTGGTGAGCAAGTACCCGGCTAATCTGGATGTTTTGCAGGGTGCGCAGGGGGTGATCGTGCACTCGCAGTATTCATGTCAATTGGCGCTCGATTGGTACGGACCGAGCTTTGCCGACGATTGGTCGGTCATTCCTCTGCTGCGCGCGCCTCCTGCACAGTCCGATCGGGCCCTTGCCCGGCAGGCGCTGGGGTTGAGGGACGATGACTTTCTGGTGTGCAGTTTTGGAATTTTGGGCGCTGCCAAGCTCAACCACCGGCTGCTGGATTCGTGGCTGAATTCGAGGTTGTCGCAGGATGCACGGTGTTCTCTGGTTTTCGTGGGTGAGGAACACGATGCCGCGTATGGCGCGCAGCTGAGAAAGGCGATTGAAGCCAGCGGTCTGGGTGAGCGGGTCAAGATATCGGGTTGGGCTGACAGCCAGACATTCCGGAATTACCTGGCTGGCGCTGACCTGGGTGTGCAGTTGCGCGCTTTTTCGCGGGGCGAGACCTCGGCGGCCGTGCTGGATTGCATGAACCACGCCTTGCCGACGATCGTGAATGCGCAAGGTGCGTTTGCGGAGTTGCCCGCTGATGCGGTGTGGATGCTACCCGAGCTTTTTGAGAATAGTCAGTTGGGTGAGGCGCTGGAGACACTTTGGCAGGATGGCGGCCTGCGCGCCGCCTTGGGCCAACGGGGGCAGCAAGAGATTGAGCGTCACCATGCACCGGAGGTCTGTGCGCAGCGGTATTTTGAAGCCATTGAGCGTGGCAACCAAGCAACACATGATCGCGGAAAATCAATAGCCTTGGCCATTGCTGAACGGGCCGGCCAAACGCCCTCAGATGCCGAATTCAAGGCCATGGCCCAGGCAATCCATGATGCAACGCCTGTCAAGCGGGCCTCGAAGCAGCTGCTGGTGGATGTATCTGCCACTTGTCGTAACGACCTGAAAACCGGTATTCAGCGCGTTGTGCGGGCTTTGGTGTGGGAGCTTGTGCAGGCGCCGCCCGCAGGTTTTCGGGTGGAACCGGTTTATTTGTCGGATGAGGGTGGGGTCTGGCATTACCGCTATGCGCGGCATTGGACGTCGGGGGCGCTGGCGATGACGGGTGACTGGCTGGCGGATGAGCCCGTTGATTACGCGGCGGGAGATGCGTTGTTGGTGGCTGACTTCACGTCTGGTCTTGCCGTCGAGGCAGAACGCTGCGGCTTGTTTGGCGCTTTGAAAGCGCGAGGTATCGGCATTCACTTCTTTGTCTATGACCTTTTGCCAATTCAGATGCCGGAATTTTTTCCGCCGGGGCAGTTTGGTTTTGGCGAGTGGCTGCAGGTGGTGGCGCGGGTGGCTGACAGCGCAACGTGTATCTCGAAGGCCGTTGCGGATGACCTGACGGACTGGATGGTGGCCTGCGGGCCCGACCGGTTGCATGCCTTGCACATTGACTGGTTTCATCTTGGCGCGGATATTGAAAGCTCGATTCCCACCCATGGTTTCCCTGACGATGCAGAAAAAGTGTTGTCAAGAATTTACGGGATGCCCAGTTTCTTGATGGTGGGCACCATTGAACCGCGCAAAGGCCACTTGCAGGCGTTGGAGGCATTCACCCGGCTGTGGGAAGAAGGCCAGGATGTCAATCTGGTGATTGTGGGCAAAGAGGGCTGGCAGGGGCTGCCCGATGAGCTTAGGCGCACTATTCCGACCATCATGAGTCGGTTGCGAAGTCATCCCGAGTTGGGTAAGCGGCTGATCTGGCTGGAAGGTATCAGCGACGGCTATCTTGAAAAAATCTATGCAGCAAGCACCTGCTTGCTGGCGGCGTCGGAGGGAGAGGGGTTCGGCTTGCCGTTGATTGAGGCGGCTCAAAAAAACATTCCAATATTCGCTAGGGATATCCCCGTATTCAGGGAGGTGGCGGGCGAGCATGCTTATTATTTCAGCGGCCTGGAGCCCGATGCGATGGCGCAGGCGATCAGGGCCTGGCTGGCTCTGGCAAGTCTCAAGCAGGCGCCCCGGTCTTCGGACATGCCGTGGATGACATGGAAGCAGAGTGCCACCAGTCTGGTTGATAAACTCAACCTGCAAAACCTGACAGACTGAATAGCCGGGCATGAAAACATCCATTGTCACTGGCATTACCGGACAAGACGGCAGCTACCTGGCCGCGTTGCTGCTGCAAAAAGGCCACAGGGTCTTTGGTACGTACCGACAGAACGGTTCGGGCAATTTTTGGCGGGCCGATGAGCTGGGCATACGCCATCACCCGCATCTGCATTGGCTCGAACATGACCTGATGGACTTGAATGCCTGTGTGGCCTTGCTGGAAAAACTGCAGCCGGACGAAATTTACAACCTGGCGGCGGCCAGTTCGGTGGCCATGAGTTTTGAGCAGCCGTACGCGACGGCACAGGTGAATGGTTTCGGGGCCTTGAACCTGCTGGAGGCGATCCGCAGGGTGAACCGAAAGATTCGCTTTTTCCAGGCAGGGTCATCCGAGATGTTTGGGCAGGCACCATCTGTACCGCAGACGGAAGAAACGCCATTCCAGCCCAGAAGCCCTTACGGGGTTGCCAAGCTGAATGCGCACTGGTTGACGGTGAGCTACCGGGAGAGCTTTGACATGTTCGCCAGCAGCGGGATTTTGTTCAACCATGAGAGTCCCTTGCGAGGAAGGGAGTTTGTGACACGCAAGATCTCTGATCACGTCGCCAGAATCAGGCTGGGCAAACTTGATGTGCTGGAGCTTGGAAACCTGGATGCGATGCGCGACTGGGGGTTTGCTGGTGAGTATGTGGATGCCATGTGGCGAATGCTGCAGGCGCAAGAGTCCGATACTTTTGTGCTGGCGACCAATCGCACCCACTCAGTGCGTGATTTTGTTCGCATGGCGTTCAAGGGGGTGGGGGTTGTGGTCGCATTCGAAGGCAAAGCGGAGAACGAGACTGCACGGGTAGCGGGGTTTGACCCGATCGTTGCAGAGGGCGTGGAGCCGCTGAAAATAGGGCAGACGGTCATGCGGGTGAACCCTCTTTTTTACCGCCCGGTGGAAACCATCCAGACTTTGGGAGACCCGGCCAAGGCGATGAGTCGGCTAGGATGGGAGCCACAAACGACTCTTGCACAGATTTGCCAGATGATGGTGCAGGCCGACACAGCCCGTGCCCGCAAGGAATAGCGCATGGCCTTGGCGAGTAAACAAAATGCTTTGACTGCGGCACAGACTGTCACCATTCACTTGAACAAGATCCCACTTTTGGCGGGGGTCGATGCACAGACGCTGGCACAGGTAGCGGCCGTGATGCAGATTCGCACGGTGGAGCGCGGACATTACGTGCTGCATAAGGGGAGCGTGGGCGACTATTTGCTTTTTGTGTTGACGGGGCGCTTGCAGGCTGTGGACCCAACGGAGGATGGGCGTGAGGTGGGGCTGAACTTCCTGGCGCCTGGGGACTACTTCGGGGAGTTGTCGATTATTGATGGATTGCCGCGTTCGGCATCCGTGGTGGCTTCAGAAAATTCGATGATTGCCTTGCTTCCCCGAGCGCAAGCACTGAACCTGATCTACCACACACCGGTGGTGGTGGAGCGTTTGCTCAAGCGTATGGCCACAAGTCTTCGCACGGCGACCAACTACCAGGTGATTTTGGGTATTCCCAATGCGTTCCAGCGCGTGTTTGCCCCGTTGAACCAGTTCGCGGAAATTGCTCCAGGCGGATTGGTCCTGATTCAAAAAATGCCCACCCAGCAGGAAATTGCAAATATGACCAACACCAGCAGGGAACCTGTGTCTCGGGCAATCCATGTTCTTATTCAAAATGGCGTTGTGGAGAAGGATATGAGGCGGCTGATTGTTCGCCACCCTGAGGCTTTACGCAAGGCGATTACTCTCGATCCGGGGCTGATGAATCAGCAAAAAGACTAAGATGCGATTCCTGTTATACAACGTATCGACCAATTCTCGATGAAAAATTCAATCCGGCAGTTGTTCGCCATACTCCCAAGCAAGCTGCGCGAGGAGGACAAGATTCAGCACATGGTCTGGAGCTTCTGGATGACGGCAGCCGCCCTCTTTGTGGTGTCAGCGCCGCTGGCGTTCTTGCTGGTTTTCTTGCTCGGTCTGGCCAAGGAGTTGTGGGACTTTCGGTATGGCAGTGGATTTTGTGTGTTTGACATGACCGGCAACTTGATTGGAAGCGGGACAGGCCTGCTGTGCGGCTGGGGTGTATCTGCGGCTTTTTCCGCGTTCTAAACTTTTGCTGAGACAGAAAAACCATCAGCATGGATTTCAATTGGGCGGGCCAGGGGATATGTCTTCGTTAAAACGAATTCGTGTCCTGCATCTTTACCGTACCTACTTCCCGGAGACCCAGGGGGGGCTGCAGGAGGCTATTCGTCAGCTGTGCCTGGCGACCCAACCGCTGGGGGTAGAGAACACGGTATTCGCCTTGGCGCGTGAGCCTAATCCTGCCTATCTGGAACTGCCTGAAGGCAAACTGATACGGGCCAGAGCCTGGATGGAGGTGGCTTCTTGTGATTTTGGAGCCTGGGCAGCGTTCAGCCGCAGCAGGGCTGCCGCTGATGAGTGTGACATTATCCAAATTCACTACCCTTGGCCATTTGCTGACATGTTGCTGCCATTCATTCGCCGGCGCAATCAGCCTGTGGTGGTGACGTACGTGTCGGATATCGTGAGACAGAACGGATTCGGTCTCGGGCAGCTCTACGCGCCGCTGCGTCGCTATTTGTTGGGTACGGCAACGCGCATCGTGGCATCGTCACCCAACTATGCAGAGAGCAGCGATATTCTTCGAGCCTACCAAGACAAACTGACCTGCATTCCCCATTGCCTAGCCGATGAGCCTTTTTCTGCTTCGGCGTTGAGCGCAAGGTGGGAGGCTCGTTTTGGCCGGGATTTTTTCCTGTTTGTGGGGGTATTAAGGTACTACAAAGGGCTGGATGTGCTGATCGCGGCGGCTCGCCAGGTCCGTTCACCGATCGTCATTTTAGGGGACGGCCCGGAGGGGGAGCGGCTTCGGCGTGAGGTCCACCGCCAGGGGCTTGACCATGTGCATTTTGTGGGCGCCCTTTCAGATGCTGACAAAGGTGTGCTGTTTTCCTTGTGTCGCGCGGTGGTGTTTCCTTCTCATCTTCGGTCAGAAGCCTTTGGTATCACCCTGCTGGAGGGTGCACGTGCGGCCAAGCCATTGATCTGCTGTGAAATTGGCACTGGCACCACTTGGGTCAATCTGCACGATGAAACAGGGTTGGTGGTGCCGCCGGACGATCCGGGGGCGCTCGCTCAGGCGATGAACACGCTGGCCGGCGATGATGCACTTTGCGCCCGATTGGGCAGAGGAGCCCAGGCGCGTTGGCGGCAACGTTTTACGCCCGAGGTGGTTGGAGCCGCCTACCTCCAGCTGTATGAAGAATTGTTGACAAAACGCACTGCCAAGCTGCCATGAGTTGGGTTGTCCGGACTGGCATCGCATTGCTGGCACTGGCGCTGGCAATCGGCGCTGAGTTGATTCGTCCTGAGGTTGTAACTCGTGTCGACGAGGGGTTGCGCGATATTTACTTGCGCCTGGCAGCGACCAACCAACCAGAAGATCGCCTGGTGGTGATAGACATCGATGAATCGTCGTTGAGTGCGTTGGGGCCTTGGCCTTGGCCGCGCTCGCAAGTGGCTGACCTGGTAGAAATTCTGCTGGAGGTTTATGGTGCCCGGGCTGTGGGGCTGGATATCGTGTTCCCAGAGCCCGGCGTTGGGCCCGGCGATGACCGGCTGGCGGCGCTTGCAGCCCATGCGCCACTGACGCTGGCGCAGATTTTTGACTTCTCGCCGCGAAGCCCGGCAATTTATCAGGGCGAATTAAGTGGCGGCGTGGCAGCGCAGCCTTTGCGTGGAGGTGCTGGCGCCTACGGGTACATCGCCAATCATGTCGGTCTGGCGGCGACCGCACATTGCGTGGGTAACATTGGCTACCACCCCGATGCCGATGGCGTACTGCGCCACACGCCGGTGCGCACCCGCTTCCAGGGCAAGGATTACGCACACTTTGCCAGCACGCTGATGCGCTGCGGGAACCACGGGGTCGATGACGACTCCTTGGGTGATGCCAGCGGTTTGTGGCGGGTGCCCTATGCCAGGAGCTTGTCGGCCTACACGGTGATTGCTGCGGCAGATATCTTGCGGGAGGTCGCTCCACGCGCGCTGGTGACAGGCCGCTATGTGATGGTGGGCTCGTCTTCGCTCGGACTGGGGGACAGGGTGGTCACGCCAATGGCGCCACTTAGCAGCGGCGTGATGGTGCATGCGGCCAGTCTGTCAGGCTTGCTGGACTTGAAGGAGGGCCGTGCCAGCGCGCCTTGGGCAGGTCGCGCAGGGTTGGTGGCGTGGTGCGCGGCGAGCATCGCTCTGGCGGTGTTTTTTATTGCTGGATTACCGGCTTGGGGTGGTTTGTTGGTGCTGTCTGGGTTGGTAGCGGGCTGGCTTGGACTTGCATTTTGGGGGGTCGCACGGCAGGCCGAGTGGTCTGTGACCGCACCCCTATGGGCTTATTTTTTCCTGCTGGTGACGGCAATGCCTCACGAGTGGTGGCGGTCACAGCGACGCAGCGCGCGGCTGCTGACAACGTTTTCGCATTATGTGGCGCAACCGGTGCTCGACGAGATTGTGCGGCTGGGCTTGATTCACAGCTTGAAGCCAACGCTGCGGGAGGTCACTGTCCTTGTGGCCGACATGGAGGATTACACCCGCACCACATCGTCGTTGTCGCTGGAACAGGCTGCGGGGCTCACCAAAGACTTTTTGGGTTGCCTGACCCGACCGGTGTTGGGCTGGCGGGGCACGCTGGATAAGTACACGGGGGATGGTCTGGTGGCGTTTTGGGGCGCGCCACTGGCTTGCCCGGAGCAGGCTGACTGGGCGGTGAGCGCTGCGCTGGCCATTTTGGAGGAGGTGCGGGGCTTCAATGTGAGGCGCGAAGCCGCAGGCCTGGCCCCGGTACGGGTTCGAATCGGTATCGAAAGCGGCAGCGCACTGGTGGGTGACCTGGGCACGGCATTTCGCAGTACTTACACGGCTGTGGGTGATTGCATTAACTTTGCGTCGCGGCTGGAGTCTGCCGCTCGCAACTTGCCAACGCCGTTGGTTATCGGATCGGCAACGAAGTCATTGCTGGCAAAGCACCCTACCCTTTCGCTGGGAAAAATCAGTTTGCGAGGAACACAAACCACCATTGAGGTGTTCACCGTGCCTGGGCTGGTTAAATAACAAAATAGCTCTCCAGTCAATGCGAATGTTTTGCCATTAGCTATTTATTTAGCAGCATGGGTCAAGGGATCCGGGGGCTCATCATTGCAGGGCCTGGTTGATGGAGGCCAACGCGGCGTGGTCTGCGTCACCCACAAGAGCGAGCAGCCGGACCTTCGATATGAGGTACATGTAGCGCGCTTGTGCCAAGTCCCGCAACACCAACACGCGCTGCTGCTCTGCGTTCAGGATGTCCAGTACGGTGCGACTCCCAGCCTGCATGGACTTGCGGCTCGACAACACCAATTGATCGGAGGAGAGCAATGCTTGCTCCAGCGCGCGAATCTTGGGAATATTTTCGGTGACGCCCCGAAATTCTTTGTGAACGCGCAGGGAAAGATCACGCCGAGCGGCTTCGAGCGATTGCTCGGCCCGCTCAAGCCCGGCCAGCGTTTGGCGGACCTGCGAGTTGACGTAGCCGCCGGCAAACAACGGAATGTTGAGCTGTAGGCCAATCGCATTGTTGGTGTAGCTTGAGCTGGTGTTGGTAATACTTTCGCTCTTGCTGTTGGACCACTGGGCTACGGCGTCGAGCGTTGGGAGGTGCCCGGCTTGGGCTTTTTTGATTTCCTGGCGGGCGACTTCGACCCGGGAGTTGAGGGATTGCAGTTGAGGGCTGTTGAGTTCGGCGCGGGCGATCCAGTCTTGCAGACTGTCAGGCTGGGGATTTTGCAGCTGGAGTTTGACCACATTCAGGATTGAGACCTTTTCGATAGGTTCGTTGACCAAGGTCTGGAGTTGCTGCAGCGTGTAGCTGACATTTTGACGGGCTTCGATTTCGAGTGCCCGGCTCATGTCGATTCGGGACTGGGCCTCGTCAATGTCGGTGCGGATCCCGGAGCCGGCCGCGAAGGACTTGCGGGCCGCATCCAGCTGGGCGGTATAGGCGATTTGCTGAGCCAAAACAAGGGCCAGTTGGTCATGCGTGAGCATGGCCTCAAAGTAGGCGCTGCTGACGCGCACCGCGAGGTTTTGCTCCTCTTGCTGGAGGGTGGACTCAGCGTCATCCACCAAGGCCCGGGCCTGACGATATTGAGCTGCCAGCTGAGGACGGTAAAGGGGTTGACGCAGCGTAAGGGTCTGGTTGCTGCTGGGGTAGTTGGTGTGGCTCGTTTGCGGCTGACCCAGAAAATTGGGGCTAACGCTCTTCAGTTGGTTTTTGTTATGGGATAGATTCGCGCTGAGGTTCGGCATGAGCTGTGACTCGGCCTGAGGTAAACGCTCACGCTCAGCCACGGCTGTCGCCCGGGCAGCCAGGATGGTAGCGTCGTTCTTTTGGGCGGCCTCATAAGCCTGGAGTAGATCCATTGAGTTGGCGGTAGCTGAAAGGAAAAATAACGCGCCGCCCAAAAACAAGCCTTTGAAGGGTATGCCAGGCGTCAAAGAGGTCAGAAAGTGAGGCATGGTGTTTATTCTTCCTTCATGGAGGCGGCCAACCGCTTGGTCAAGGGGCTGAGCAAGTAGGTGAGCATAGAGCGTTCGCCCGTCAAGAAAATGACTTCAACCGGCATACCGGGCTGCAACTGGCGCTTACCCAGCTTTTTGTATCCTTCAGCGGTCACGCCAACGCGAGCCAGGTAGTAGCCAACACCGGTTTGCGGATCGGTCAGCAAATCGGCAGACACAGAGGCCACTTTTCCTTCGACCACAAGTTGCGGGGTATGGGCAAACGAGGAGAAGCGCACATCGACCGGGAGGTCTTTGTGAACGCGGTCAATCAGGTGGGGGGCGACGCGTGCCTCGACTAGCAGGGCCTGGTCTTCGGGCACGATGTCCATCAGCTTTTGTCCTGGACCAATAACGCCGCCCACAGTCTGAAATGCCAAGCCAACAACTTGCCCGGTGGCAGGCGACTTGATCTCGATGCGCCCTAGATCATCTTTGGCGGCACGGTATTTTTCGGCATCCCCAGGGACTTCACGGCCAACATCAGCCAGTTGGGTTTCGACTTCCTTGCGATAGTCTTGTTGACGTGCAATGGCCTTTTGCCTGAGTTCGGCAACGGCGCGCTTGGCTCGAATGGCGTTGCCTTGCAGCTCAACCACACCTGAACTGGCCTCGGAGGCCATGCGCTCCAGTTCCAGTTGACGGTTGCGGGGTGCGTAACCCTCTTTGACGAGCTCGCGGGTATTGCCTAGCTCTTCAGCAAGGAGCGCTTGCTGGTTCTTTCGGTTGATGAGCATTCCCTCATAGGCCTGGATCAATGCCAATTGCCCTTGAATGCTTTCCTCTATGGACTGCAGTTCTGCCTGCAAGGATGCGCGGCGTGAGCTCAGGAGTTGCTCTTGGGTGCGCACCATGTCGCTGATCTGAAGAGCTTTGCTCGCCTCGACAACATCTGGATGGAAGACGATTTTTGACTGCCCCTGTTGTTCGGCCATCAGGCGCCCTTCCATCGCGCGCAGTCCGACGTAGCGCTGCCGCGCAGCCTCGAAGTTGGCGCGCGCCACGGCCTCATCCAGACGAACCAGCAACTGGCCTTCCTTGACGTGATCACCCTCGCCTACCAACACCTCTTTGACGAGACCCCCGGTCAGGTGCTGAACGGTTTTCTTTTTGGTGTCGATGGAGATCATGCCCTGGCTTGGTACGCCTTCATCAAGTGGCGCAAGTCCTGCCCACAGCAAAAAACCGCCAAAACCAATTGCCAGCGCCCAAAGGCCAATTCTCGCGGCGCGTCCGCTGTGCTCAGGCATCGCCAGTTGCTCCGGCATTGAGGGATCGACTGCACCCGAGGGGGACGATTGTGATGTTGGATTTTTCGAAGTATCTTGAATGGCCATGACAGACTCAGCAATCGATGTGAAGGGAAGGGGCTAGGCGACGGCAGCGGTGGCGCCGGGCAACTGGGCGGGAGGACTGACTGGCGGGCGAGGGGCCTGCAATGAGGCAATCACGGCATCGCGAGGTCCGTTAGCAATGACCTGACCGTCGCGCAAAATCAATACGCGATCAGCCACGGCAACAGCGGCGGGTCGGTGGGTGATGAGAAAAACAGTCCGGCCCTTGGCCTTGAGTTGCTGAATGGTCCGGAACAGTGCCGTCTCTCCTGCATCATCCAGGTTGGCATTGGGCTCGTCGAGCACGACAAGTTGAGGGCTGCCGTAGATGGCGCGGGCCAAACCAATGCGCTGGCGCTGGCCACCAGACAGCAGGTTGCCGGCCTCGCCAATGGGTGTGTCGTAACCTTTGGGGAAACGCAGGATCATGTCGTGTAGTCCGGCACTCTGGGCTGCTTCAATGACCTTTGCGGCGTCAACCTGGCCAAACCGGGCGATATTCTCGGCAATGGAGCCTTCAAATAACTCGATGTCCTGTGGCAGGTAGCCGAGATAAGGGCCAAGCTCAACCCGATTCCAGCTGTCGATGGGCAGGCCGTCGATGAGAACATTGCCTGACACGTCTGGCCAGATGCCCATGAGCACGCGGGCCAAAGTGGACTTGCCGGAGCCCGATGGCCCGAGAACCGCTGTGACCGTACCGGAGGGTACGCTCAAGTTGATGTTTTTCAGGATCGGGTCTGCTCGGCCAGCGACCGTCGCAAACACGTCTTGCAACGTG
This sequence comes from Rhodoferax sp. OV413, assembly GCA_943371745.1. Taxonomy (GTDB): domain Bacteria; phylum Pseudomonadota; class Gammaproteobacteria; order Burkholderiales; family Burkholderiaceae_C; genus Rhodoferax. Next base: position 10,266 of record CALRWE010000020.1, on the reverse strand, counting down.
ACCTCGCCCGTGGGCGCAACGCGTTTAAGGGCTGGATCGCGCGGGGGGTAGTCTTGCAGCATTTTTTCAAGCCGCGCAAACGCATAGCGCATGCCAATGAATTGGCGCCAGCTGCCAACGATCATGTCGATGGGGGCCAGGGCCCGGGTCATCAGCACATTGGCTGCAATCATGCCACCGGGCGTGAGTTGCCCGTCAATAACCAGCAGTGCTCCGGCACCCAGCGACAGTGATTGCTGGGCATAGCGAATGAACTTGCTGATAGCCGTGATACGGTGGGTGAGTTGCTGGGCATCTCCGCTCCTGCTAAGGTGGGTCTGATGCCGACTCGCCCAGCGCTTTTGGAGGTTGGGCACCATGCCCATGGACTCCAGCACTTCGGAGTTGCGCAACTTACCTTGCAGAAAGCTGCCCGCCTCGGCTCCCGCCTTGACCGCAGCCTCCGACGGGGCGACGGTACGGCGGTGACCAAACCAGGCCAATCCAGCCTGAATCAGTGCGAACACAACGCCCAATATTCCGAGCCAGGGGTGCAGGAAAAACAGCACGGCCATGTAAATGGGGGTCCAGGGTGCATCAAAGAATGCAAAGATGCCATTGCCGGTCAGGAATTGGCGAATCTGGATCAGATCTCCAAAGGAGCGCGAAGGACTGCTGCCGGCCTGGCTCAAGTGCGCCTCAAAGCTGGCGTTGAAGACCTGCGTGCTGAGTTGCTCGTCCAGACGCACGCCCGTGCTGACCAGAAGCCGCGAACGCATCCACTCGGCGAAGGCCATCACCGCGAACAGGAACAGGGTCAGCAAGGACATGGCAATCAGCGTCAGTTCACTTTGACTGGCCAGCACGCGGTCGTAGACCTGCAACATGTAGAGCGTGGGGGTCAGCATGAGCACATTGGCAATCATGCTGAAAATGCCCACGATAACGAACTCGCGCCGGAAGCTCCACAGGGTCGAGGTGAGTTCACTGCGTTTGAAAAAATCAGTTGGTTTCATTTTTTTGTTTTCAGGCGTGTGGTGCTGCTGGTTGCTGGGCCTTTGCAGCGGCCTCGTTGAGGGCCTTGAGCACATCGTCGCGGGGGCCGAACATTTGGGTTTGTCCGTCGCGCAAAACCAGCATTTTGTCGGCAACGCCCAACACGCTGGTTCGGTGTGTCATGACGACAAACGTGGTGCCGCGGGATTTGAGCTGGGCAATGGCGCTGGCCAACGCGGCGTCGCCCTGCTCGTCCAGACTGGAGTTAGGTTCATCAAGCACCACAAATGCCGGGTCGCCGTACAGGGCACGAGCCAGGGCCACGCGCTGACGCTGCCCGCCAGAGAGCATGGCGCCATCGGTCCCAACCGGGTTGTCATAGCCTCCCGGCAGCGCCATGATGAAGTCGTGCAGACCTACGGCACGCGCAGCAGACTCGACCTGGGCCTGGTTGACTTCGCCAAAACGGGCGATGTTCTCCGCGACAGAGCCATCAAATAATTCGACGCCCTGTGGCAAATAGCCCAAGTGGGGACCTAACTCGACTTTATTCCAGGTGAAGACATCGGCGCCATCAAGCCTCACTTTGCCGTTGGCGGCTGGCCACAGGCCCACCAGAAGACGCGCCAGGGTGGTCTTGCCCGATGCAGACGGACCGACGACTGCCAGCACCTCACCCGGCTGCAGCGCAAAACTGACGCCTTTGAGAATAGGTGATTGCGTGCCAGGAGCACTGGCAACCAAGTTCTCGACAAGTAGCTGGCCTTGGGGCGCAGGCAGAGCCATGCCGCTCTGTCGCTCGGGCACCGAGGCCAATAGATTGTCGAGACGCCCATAAGCGCCACGGACATTCACAACGGTTTGCCATTGGGCTACGATTTGAACCAGAGGCGCGAGCACTCGTCCACCCAAAATGGAGCCCACAATCATGTAGGCGGCGCCGCCATTGAGCTGGTTGCGCAAAAGAAGCCATGCACCCAGGCCCAGCAACATGGAGCTGACTGTGTTTTGCAAGAATTTGGACACCGCCTGGTAGTAACCGGCATGCTCTGAGGCTTTCGCTTGCAACCCCAGAAACTCGCGTTGTTTGTCGATCCAGCGACGATGGATGTCGCGCAGCATGCCCATGGACTCAATGACCTGGGCATTACGCAAGGTGCCATCGGCATATTGCTGGGCGGCGATGGCGCTCCGATTGGCGGCTAGCAAAGGCGGCTGGGTGCTACGCTCGTTCAGCCAGCCAACAAATGTTTGGAGTATGGCAGCCACGACGGCAGCCCACCCCAAGACTGGACTGATGGCAAAAATGAGCAAGAGGAAAACCAGCGACACAGGCGCCTCCATCAATGCCAGCACAACAGGTGCGTGGAGAAAATCGCGCACCGAGCGAAAGTCATTCATGGGCTGGACGCTGCCACCGGGTAGTCGCTTGAGATTAGCCTCAAAAATGGCGGCAAAGACGCGCCCACTCAAACGGCGGTCAAAGTCAACGGAGGCTTGATGCATGACTTCGGAGCGCACCCATTCGAGCACCTCCATTAGCACGTAGGCAGCCATCACCAGCAGTGTCAGCATGGCCAGCGTCATGTGACTGCGGCTGTTGACCACACGGTCATAGACCTCCAGCATATAACCGGACGGCGCGAGAACCAGAAGACTAGCAAACAAGCTGAACCAGGCGGCCTGCTTGAAATAGGGATTCAGCGCAGACACGGCTTGACGCAGCTCTGAGGCGGGTTTGTTGGATTTCATGGGGTTTCCTCGACCATCACATATTCGGGAACTTCAGCGCCACTGCCCACACTGGGCGAGGGCGAATCGTCTTCTTTTCCATCACTAAACAGGAATGACAATTCGAATGAACCATCCAGACGGTTGGACAAGACGATTTCACGAAGTTTTTTTTCATTGAAACTGGCCTCGTCCGCGGGTTGCAAGGCCAAGGCAAAGCGCATGCGTCCATCCAGTGTGTACATGGAAAGCTGTCCAGCCTTGACGCTGAGGGTGTGGCGGTCAAAGTAAACGGGGCAGCTGTCGGAAAACTTAAGGAGGGGCAATGGTTTGTCGCCCAGCCGCGTCAGGTTAAACGGGCTTTGGGGGTGCTGGAACACCATGCGACAGGTGCGCGATACCGAATAGATAGCGTTGCACACCATCTGTGAACCCATCTCAGGGAATCGATCACGCAAATTACGATACATGAGGTGATGCAGCGCGACCCTGTTCCACACCTTGGTTTGCTGAACTGTGGGCGCAAGCGCATTGCACACCCGCGCAAAGGCCACCTGCAAGTCCTGCAAGCGGACTAATTGCTCTGGAGAGGTGTTCAGCGGAACGCGCAACATAAAATTCATATAGGACTTTATTCTAGCAGCCTCATATATGAATATTTCAACCCTCGAAGAAAGACGAGTTGCAGTTGATCGTTCTTCTCAAGCAGATGGCCGGTAAGTCAAACCGTCCGTTGCCGGGCCCGAGCTTCGACCTGATTGACAGAACATTCCCAAGCGGTGGCAGGGAACGCATCGGTGACATCAAGGTGAGCGCGCCGGGGTCCCGAATCAGGTTGAGTCATTACTGGGGTGCTGGTCCAGTTGGTTACCCTTCTTCATTGACCTGATGACGTCAACTGTCAGTTTTTTGGCGAGGTGACGAATTGCAAAGAACTTTTCCGTAGATCGCCACTGTGTTTTCAATGCAATGGGCCCAAGTCAATCGGGCAGCCCTCTCGAGCCCCAAGCAAACCGCTGAGGCTCGCCAAGTCTCGTCCTCCAGACCGCGAGCTAGGGCCGCCGAAATAGCCGCCACGTCCAGAGGATTTACGGTTAATGCAGCATCACCTACGACCTCTGGCAAGGAAGATACATTGGAGGTAACCACAGGCACTCCACTTGCCATCGCCTCCAGGGGCGGTAGGCCAAACCCCTCATAGAGAGATGGATAGGCGAAGAGACGGGCGCCAGCATACAGAAAGGGGAGATCGCCCTGCGGCACATATTCAAGATACCGCACCCAGCCGGCCGCAACACCTTTGTCAATGCGGTCATGAATCTCTGCTGATTGCCAGCCGCGCGTGCCAGCCAACACCAGCGGCCAACGCTGGCGCGCGACGAATGGCAGCAGTTCGTAAGCGCGAAGCAGTCGCTCAAGGTTTTTGCGAGGCTCGATCGTTCCAACACACAGCGTAAAGCCACCAGTCAGCAGACCATAGCGATGCAAAACGGGATCTATGCCCTGCGCCTGTCGTGGGTGAAACCTATTTGAGACACCAAGCGGCACCGCAGCGATGCGATCAGCTGGCCAGCCGAAGTGGCGAATGACCTCCTCGCGCACAGATTGCGCATCAGTAATCAAAAAATCAGCCCGGCGCAAGGTATCGGGCAATGCCCGGTTCATGTGTTCCACCCGGATTACAGGATGAAACTGAGGCAGGCAAATATGTGACAAGTCGTGGATGGTCGCCACCGTTCGACCGGGAAACGGCGGCAGGAAGTAGTTGGGCGAATGAAACAGTGCGCCCCCTTCATGGCGCAAGCGCCAGCGATAAAGGTGCGGGGAAAAAGCTTGGTAAGCGCGTACCGCCAGCCGATTGCCAGACAGGCGAGCGCGCAAACCCGACCGTTGCACTGCAGGCCTGTCCGGCACCGAGGTCATTGCCGCGTTGCGAATCAGGGCAGCCGAATCTTGCCAACGCCCATAAGAAAAAAACCGCATTTGATCAATCAGCGGGTGTTCGGGTAGGCGCTGTGCCAGCTCAAAAGCGTATCGCCCGATCCCAGTCAGTGGCGGTTGAATGGCATCAACGGCCAGGATCACGCTCATGTTCAAAGTTCGTCTACCATTTCACCCACACGGGCAAGAAAAAACCAGCCGCCCAGAAACAGCAATCCGGTCGTGATCAGGGCGAGAGGCCAAAGGGCACCCCAGTTTGGCCATTGGTGCGTCAAAAAAAGACGTTGGTAAGCTTCAATCAAGGGAAGCAAGGGATTGAAGTGGATCATGTCCTGAGCCACTTTCGGCAGGGTTGCAAAGGTGTAGACGATTGGCGTGAGCCAAAACCAGAACTGCAACACGATGCCCGTCACCTGACCAACGTCGCGGAAAAAGACGTTGAGCGTTCCCAGAAAGATACCCAATCCAAGCGCAAACAGCACCTGGAGTGCGATCAGCGGCAGGACAGCAAGAATAGGCCAACCTGGCCATTCGCCAATGAATACCAAAAACAAGAGATACAGACTAAACACAATCGAAAAATTGAGCAGTGCTGATAAAGCCACAATCGCAGGCAGGCAAATGCGGGGGAAACTGGCTTTTTTGATGAGGTTGCCGTTCTCCAAGAATACGCTGTTGAGCCGGGTGAGCATTTCGGAAAACAAACCCCATGTGACGAGTCCGGCACATAAGTAGATGCTGAAAGCGAAAGGCTTGCCCTCATGGCCTGCCAATGATGGTCTCATGAGCTGGCCAAAAACAACCGTGTACACGATGATCATGGCGAGTGGATTGGCAACAGACCAAAAAGCCCCTAACAATGATTCACGGTACTTGCCATTGAACTCGCGCTGAACGCTGCCCAGTACGAACCCACGAAAGGCCCATAGCGCACGGAACAGACCCATGTCAGAAAAGACCCGGCGTCGACCTGCCTTCACATAACCTGTTTTGCATGCACACGACGCTTGCGTGATAACCAAAAACGACGTTCTCTGTCAGGCGATCATCTTTAAACACACGCTGCTTATTGATGAGACAGGTAGGGCGGGACGTGCTGCCTGCGGCGGGCACGTAGGACGGGGTCATGAATCGTGGGGTCATACTTGTGCTCGGAATTTCAAAGGGCTGGGGGCAACAGTCCATTGTAAATGCTCAAAATTCACGCGCGGTCGCCCGTTGGATCAATGCCCCTCGTGCAATGGCCGAAACCTTGGGATCGACCTCAGCACGTCTCTGCAAACAGCTCCCGCCCAATCAGCATGCGGCGGATCTCGCTGGTGCCCGCGCCAATTTCATACAGCTTGGCATCGCGCCACAGGCGACCCAGCGGATACTCGTTGATGTAGCCGTTGCCACCAAAAATCTGAACGCCCTCACCCGCCATCCAGGTGGCTTTTTCGGCGGTCCACAGAATCACCGAGGCGCAGTCCTTGCGCACTTGGCGCACGTGCTCTACGCCCAGCAAATCGAGGTTCTTGGCCACCGTGTAGGCAAACGAGCGGCCCGCCTGCAGCACGGTGTACATGTCGGCGACTTTGCCCTGAATGAGTTGAAACTCGCCAATGCTCTGGCCGAACTGTTTGCGGTCATGGATGTAAGGAATCACGTTGTCCATGACCGACTGCATGATGCCCAGCGGCCCGCCGGAGAGCACCGCACGCTCGTAATCCAAGCCGCTCATGAGCACCTTGGCGCCCTGATTCAGGCCGCCCAGGATGTTTTGGGCCGGCACTTCCACGTTATTGAACACCAGCTCACCTGTATGGCTGCCGCGCATGCCGAGCTTGTCAAGCTTTTGCGCAACCGAGAAGCCTTTCATGCCCTTTTCGATCAGGAAGGCTGAGACGCCGCGCGCGCCGAGTTCAGGCTCGGTTTTGGCATACACCACCAGGGTGTCGGCATCGGGCCCATTGGTGATCCACATCTTGCTGCCGTTGAGCAGATAATAGCCGCCCTTGTCCTCTGCCCTGAGCTTCATGCTCAGTACATCACTGCCCGCCCCCGGCTCGCTCATGGCCAGGGCGCCCACATGCTCGCCGCTGATGAGCTTGGGCAGGTAGGTTTGACGCTGCTCTGGCGTGCCGTTGCGCTTGATCTGGTTGACGCACAGGTTGCTGTGTGCGCCGTACGACAGGCCCACCGAGGCGCTGGCGCGGCTGATTTCCTCCATGGCGATCATGTGGGCCAGGTAGCCCATGTTGGCGCCGCCATACTCTTCACCCACAGTGATGCCCAGCACGCCGATGCTACCCATCTTGCGCCACAGGTCCATGGGGAACTGGTCGTTTTTATCGATCTCGGCGGCGCGGGGGGCGATCTCGGCTTGCGCAAATTCGCGCACAGCGTCGCGCAGTGCGTCAATATCTTCCCCGAGTTGGAAATTCAGTCCGGGCATGTTCATGGTGGCTCCTTGTTGTGATTTGGATAGCTTGGATTTCAGTAGGTCTTGGGTACGGGCATCAGCGTTTGCTGCATCACGGCGCACAGGCTCTCTTTGCCATCGGCATCGAGGTGAATCACCTCGGCGGTGGTGATGATCAAGCGGCGGCCCGCCTTGACCACGCGGCCGATGCCGCGCAACTCACCGCCCTGAAAGGCGGCGAGAAAATTGATCTTGAACTCGACACTGGTGACCTCCATGCCCTTAGGCGCCACGGTCAGCCCTGCGTAGCCGCCAGCAATATCGGCCAGCGCGCCCGTGGCGCCGCCATGAAAACCGTTTTGCTGCTGGGTCACTTTGTCCGAGTAGGGCAGGGCCACCTCACACAGGCCGGGCGTCACGCGTACCAGGCGGGCGCCCCAGTGGCGCATGAGACCCTGGCGGTCAAAACTGCTTTGAACCCGATCCCTCAGCAAGGCGTCATTGGACATGTTCTGTTTTCCCCTTGGGATCGGTCTTTTTGGTGAGGCCCTTGGCATGGCTTTTGGCCAGCAGGGCGCGCGCCTCGCGCTGATGCACCTTGAGCTCATCGAGGTTGGCCTGCAGGTCCACCATCTGGGCTTCAAGCTGTTTTTGATGATCGGCAATGACCGCCAAAAACCGCTCCAGCTGCGGCCCGGTGTCGCGCGGGCTGTCGTACATGTCAATGATGTCCTTGGCTTCGGTCAGGCTCAGGCCCAGACGTTTGGCGCGCAGCGTGAGCTTCAGGCGGGTACGGTCGCGCCCGCTATAAACCCGGCTGCGCCCGCCGGGGCCTGAGCGCTCGGGTTGCAGCAGGCCCATGTCTTCATAGAAGCGAATGGCCCGGGTGGTCAGATCGAACTCTTTGGCCAGATCGCTAATGCTGTAGGTGGTCGCCATATCTCTCTTGACGTTGACGTAAACGTCAATTATGAAGCATAAAAAGCGGGGGTTAAGAGGCTCGCGTCAAACGCCCGGCTTCGCACGGCTGGCATCATGCCCTCATGCACACGCCCCACGCCCTGCCCACAGACCTTCCCCCACTCATCGCTGCCCTGCTGGACCCCTGGCGCTACCCGGGTGCGGTACAACAGGTGGACCTGGTGCAAACCCATATCAGCTGGGTACTGCTGGCGGGGGACTTTGCTTACAAGATCAAAAAGCCTTTGAAGCTGCCGTTCCTGGACTTCAGCACGCTGGCGCTGCGCCAGCTGCGCTGCGAGGACGAGTTGCGCCTGAACCAACGCTTTGCACCCGACATTTACCTGGAGGTGGTGGGCATCTTCAATACACAGGAGGATCCGCAGTGGCAAGGCACCGGCGCGCCCATCGACTACGCGGTGAAGATGCGCCGCTTTGACGAGGCGGCCCGGCTGGACCGGGTCTGCGCCCGGGGCGAACTGCGGCCCCAGCATCTGTCGGATCTGGCCGCAACACTGGCGGCGTTTCACGAGGCGGCGGCGCGCGCACCAGCTTCGTCGCGCTTTGGCTCGCCGCCACAGATCGCAGCGCAGATGCAGGACAATTTTGACGACCTCGCAAACGCCCTGCCCGATGCCAACTGGCCCGCCCGCCTGAGCGCCCTGCAGCGTTGGACGCAGACCCAGATGGCGCAACTGACGCCTTTGATGCAGGCGCGCCAGCGTTCGGGCCGGGTACGGGAGTGCCATGGCGACCTGCACCTGGCCAACATGGTGTTGCTGGGCGGGCGAGTGCGCTTGTTCGACTGCATCGAGTTCAACGAGGACCTGCGCTGGATGGATGTGGCGAGCGAGATCGCCTTCACTTACATCGATCTGCTGGCCCACGGGCAGCCAGGGCTGGCGGGCTGGTTTGTGAACGAGTGCTTGAGCGCCAGCGGCGACTATGAGGCCGCGCAGGTGTTGCGGTTTTATGCCGTGTACCGGGCGATGGTGCGGGCCAAGGTGGCCGGCATTCGGATCCGGCAGACGGGGCTCGCCGCTTCTAATGATTTACAGGAGGTGCAGGCGTATGTGGCGCTGGCCGAGCGGCTGGCTGCGCCGCCGGCACCCCGGCTGGTGATCACGCATGGCTTGTCGGGCTGCGGCAAGACGATGGCGTCCACCGCGCTGTTGCAAAGCGACTTGCGCGCAGCCACGCTGCGGCTGCGCTCCGATGTGGAGCGCAAGCGTTTATTTGGCTTGAGCGCCATGACCCGTAGTGCCAGCGGTGTGGGTGACGGCATCTACACGCCCCAGGCCCACCGGCGCACCTTTGGACACCTGCAGGACTTGGCGAAGGAGCTCTTGCACGCGGGTTGGTCGGTGATTGTGGATGCGACCTTTTTGAGGCAGGCCGATCGGGCGGTCTTTGAAGCACTGGCCCGGGACACCGGCGTGGCCTTCGGTATCCTGGCGCCCCAAGCCACGCCGGCGCAGCTGCGAGAGCGCATTGAGGCGCGCCGTGCCTTGGGGCAGGATGCCTCCGAGGCCACGCTGGAGGTGCTGGCGCAGCAAATACAGGTGCTGGAGCCCCTGACTGCCGATGAGCGCCAGCATCTTGTGACCCTGCCCTGACCCCCGAGACGGTCACCCCCAGCGCGGGGCGGTATCGGCTTTGAGTTGCCGGCGCAGTTCGGCGTAATCGGGCACCACGGAACGCACGGTGTCCCAGAAGCGCGGGCTGTGGTCCATCACCCGCAAATGGCTCAACTCATGCGCCACCACATAGTCAACCACAGGCATGGGGAAATGCATGAGCCGCCAGTTGAGCCGAATGGCACCGTCAATGCGGGCGCTGCCCCAGCGGGTTTTGGCGTTGGTGAGCGCCAGGCTGCGCCACTGCACCTGCAGTTGCGGCGCAAAGTGGTCCAGACGCTCAATGAACACGCGCCGGGCTTGCGGCAGCAGCCAGGCCTGCACGGCGTTGCGGATGTGCTCGGGGCTGGCCGCTGGCGCCAACGCGAGCCGCAAAACCGGCCCTGACGCCCCGGCGGTCAACTCCGGTGCGCGAACGCCCGGAAAAGGGCTCTGCCCCAGCACTACGGTGAGGGTGTCGCCCATAAACGGCAGGGTGACGCCGTCACACCAATCAATGTGCTGCTCGGCCAAACGCTCGCCGCGTGCGCGAGTCTCTCCGAGTTTGCGCAGAATCCAGGCTGCCTTGATTTGCAAGGCGCGCTCCACCTCATGCAGCGCCACCCACTTCGGCGCATG
>CALRWE010000019.1:0-33468 GCA_943371745.1 Rhodoferax sp. OV413 | reverse complement strand
CGGCCATCTCCAGGCGCAACAAAGCGGTGCTGGCGTCACCCGCAGGGGCTTGAGACAAGACCTTACTCCAGGCACTGCGACCGGTGGCCGTGACCTGGCTACCCAACTCCTGTTGTGACGGCACCAGCGCCGCATCGCGCGACTCCCAGGCTGCCAACAGGTGCGTGAGCGCCTCGCCGTGAGCCTGGGCTGCGAGCTTGCGCAGAGCAAATTGAGCCTGCTCAAGCGCATCGCGCTGAGCCCGAAAAGCGGTATCGCCCAAACGCGGGGCCTCTTGCCATGCGCCTGCAGCACCCTCGCGGCTGTCACGGCGTGGGCCGCGATCATCAGTTCGAGCGGAGAAGCCGGCATCACGTGGACCACGACCCGCATCGCGACCACCTTCGCGGCTGCCCTCTTTGCGGTCACCGAACTTGCCGCCGCGTCCCATTGGAGCAGCCGGCTCAGCTTTCTTCATGCCTGGACGGTCATCGCCCCGCATCGCCACCACAGGCTTGGGAGCTGGCTTGGGGGCAGCCACAGGCTCCGCAGCCTGCGCCGCATCCCCCGTGTCGCCCGGGGCCACGGCCTCCTCTGGGTTCGCAGCACTGTCAGAAGTCTCTTTTTCAGCAGCATCAGGGGCGGACGCAAAGCCGGCTTCAGCCGCATTTGATTCAGAGACCGCTACAGCAGCCTGCACGGCGGCCTTGGCTTGTGCCTGACCGCGCAATGCCGCGTCCAGCGCAGACATGGCGCTGCGAATCGATTGCGCATCACCCGAGGCGTTGGCCGCCTGGAGCGCTTTGGCCGCATCAAGCACCACGCGATCACGCTCACCCAAGGCAGCATCAGCCTTTTCACGCTCGGCTGTTTTGCGGTTGAACGCTTCGTCAATCGGCTTGCGAAAGGCATCCCACAACTTTTGCTCCTGGCGGCGATCCATGGGCACCACATGGGTCTCGGCTTGCCAGCGCTGCTGCAAGCCCTTCACGGCATCAATGCGCAGCTCGGGCTGGGCACCCAGCACCTTGGCTTCTTCAATCATGGCCTGACGCGTCAGCAGGCTGCGTTTTTGCAGGGCTTCGAGCGGGGCAGCGGCGTTGTTGATGGCTGCTTTCCAGAGCGGCTGCAGCTCGGCAAACGCTTTTTCGCCCACATGACCACCATCGCGCCAACGATCACCGAACTGGTGCAGGATGCGGTTGAAGCCCTTCCAATCGTCATCCAGCGCCGTCTGATTGGCCGCTGCCCAGGCGTTAACTTCTTCAATCAACGCCAAGCGCTGAGCACGGTGCTCGGCAGACTCGGCCTTAACCTTCTCCAGCCAGACCTCCACCACTTTGTGGGCTTCATTGCACGCATCATCAAAGCGCTTCCACAGGCCATGGTTGGGGGCTCCGCCCTGGTCAGTTTGTTTCCACTGGTCGCGCAGGGCTCGCAGACTCTCCTGCATCTTGCGCCCACCGATCGCCTGACCTTCGGGTCGCTTCAAAAGGCCCTCTGCCTTGACCACCAGTTCTTCGCGCAACTGGTCGGCACGCCAGCGCTGCCAGCCCTCAAGTTCTCCTGCCGCAGCCAATGCCGCGTGAGCCTGGTTCTCCAGCTTGTCGTCGATGATTTTGCCAAATTCTTTGAGCGCATTGCGCAGCGCCGCTGCGGCACCCGCACTGGCTTTTCCATGGCCTTCTGCCACTTCTTGCTCTACTTTAGTCAAGGCATCACGCACAGCCGATGTGGCTTGAGCCTTGATTTCAGGGTCAATTTTCTGGCGCTGGGGCTTGACCGCCACCTCCAGGGGGATGCCGCGCAGCACACGCAACTCATCTGCCCACACGGGCACCGGGGGCAAGGGGGCAGCTGCATCTTCAGCGGCGGCAACTGCTTGTGCCAAAGCGGCCCTGAAGGCAGACCAAACCACCAACAGCTGCGCTTTGGATGCATCAAGCAGGGGGGGGAACTTGGCATCCACGCTGGCCCAATTGGCATCGTTCAACAAGGCGCTGGCTTGGGACTGCCAATGGTCCACATCGGCCTGCAGGCCATCCACGACGGCCTGGGCATCGCGCCAAGGCTTTGTGGACAGAACCTCGATACGCTGAGCCAATAAAACAGCGGCTTCCCGCTGAACTTGCACCCGGTGCTGGAGGTCTTCGATGACTTTCACACGGTCACCCAACTGCCCTTTGAGGGTAGCAAGGGGCTCCTTGCTTAAAGGCGCGCCCGCCTTCGCCGCATCGCGCTGCCAGGCGAGCGCATCGGCGATGTTGAGTTTGGCAACGCCCAACAAGACCTGCGCCTTGTCAGCCCACTCTTGAGCGATCGACTCCTGGGTTTTGCTGCGCTTGATTTCATCGAGTTTTTCACGCAGCAACTTGGCAGCTCCTTTGTCTTTGCCACTGAGCTCCTTGAACACAGCCTGCATTTGTTCCGGGCTGGGGGAACTTGCCAGCCATTCGCGAATGCGTGCGGTGCGATCACTGGAGGTTTGGGCCGAAAACGCGCCACCCGTCAATCCATCCAGCGGATGGACTTCAGGCGTTTTGGCGGGGGTTTGCGTCACTTCGGGCGCCGGGGCAGATTTATTTAGGGCAGAAAAAGGGAACATGAATTGCACACGCAAAAAGGAAAACACCCGCCAGATTACAAACGGGGCAGAACCGCTATTTTCGCTGCTATTTTCCACTTCGGCAAAAAGTCTCTTAATCCGGTGCACCTGCGTCACAAACCTGCTTCGCAAGGTGATAGGGAAGCCCGGAAAATCAGGCAATACGTCAAGATCTGCTTGAGTCGAGTGTTGCCATTTCACAACATCACAAGCTACCACTGGGGGTTGAGGCTGCCTTTTTTTGATAGATGAGCATATTGAATCAATTCCTTATGGTTGACTCGTTATATCCAGTCCCCCTAGAATCCGCTCATCCCAGCCAAAGCCGAGGGATAACCCGTATCCGCTGCCGATCCCGGCATATTCAAATCTCTGCACACCGCGTAATAAAAACCGCAGGATATTGATAGCGTACCAACCCAAACGAGGGTCTGAGTTGTTAAATTGCTTGCAATTCAACAGCGCGACCTGCGCGAACGAAGGAAGAGCTATGAACGCGTCTCAAAAATTTACCCGGGGCTTGCGAACTTTCGCATCCAGTACCGCCCAGGGATTCTTTGCAATCACACACAGCAGTTTTGCCTTGTTGGGCCTTGCTGTTGCCTTTGTTGTCATTTCATTGACGACCCAACCTGAACTGCGTCAGATAGGCGAAACCAAGTTGATGGGCTGGTTGCAGGCCCGTCAGATCGAAGTTTCTGGCATGGCCAATGAAATCGATGCCATTGACCGGGCAACCGCCAGCAACCCCCACGAGTTGCCCAAACAGCAGGCCGCAGTGGCCTTCTGGTTGAGCAAGAAATACAAGGTGGCGCCCGAGCCCTTGAGCGCGCTCGTTGCCGAGGCCTACGAAATCGGCAGGCGCACCAAGCTTGACCCCACGTTGATTCTGGCGGTCATGGCGATTGAATCCGGCTTCAACCCCTTTGCCCAAAGCCCGGTGGGGGCGCAGGGCCTGATGCAGGTCATGACAACGATCCACAGCGACAAATACGCCAGCTTTGGCGGCAAGCTCGCTGCCTTCGATCCCGTATCCAATTTGCGAGTTGGGGTCAAGGTACTTCAGGAATGCATTGCGCGTGCCGGCTCCATGGAGGGTGGTCTCAAATATTACGTGGGTGCCGCCAAAATTGAAGACGATGGCGGGTACGCAGCCAAAGTCATGGCGGAGCATTCGCGTCTGCAAATGGTGGCCAACGGACGGGCTTTGCCGGTGAACCCGCCGGCGACCACCACCATCCGCCCGCCCGTCCAGCCCCTGATGGACGAAAGCCCAGAAAAAGTGGCCGCACTGACCGGCTATTGATACGGGTCAACACGGGCGCGATCCGTTTGGCGGGCCCGTTCAGTTAAACTCAAACCGCACGCAACTGGCGATAGGCGCCCTGCCCTCACAGGCAGATAGCGCTGAAGTGGGACCACCACGGGGGAGCGTGCCGCACAAGTCAAAATGGCGCGTGCGTTCAGCCGTTCGCCTGGGCAGCCCTGGAGTCAGCCAGATGACTCACAGGCTAATTGTCTTTAAGGACTGCCATGTTTAACCGCACTATTTTGATTGAACAAACCGATCCCGAGTTATTTGCCGCCATCCAGGCTGAAAATGCCCGCCAGGAACACCACATCGAGCTGATCGCCAGCGAGAACTACGCCTCACCGGCCGTCATGGCTGCACAAGGCACCCAACTCACCAACAAATACGCAGAAGGTTATCCTGGAAAGCGCTATTACGGTGGCTGCGAGTTTGTGGACGTGGCCGAGCAACTGGCCATTGACCGTGTCAAGCAGATTTTTGGGGCCGACGCGGCCAATGTGCAGCCGCACTGCGGGGCATCTGCCAACGAGGCCGTGTTTTTGGCCTTTTTGAAGCCGGGAGACACCATCATGGGCATGAGCCTGGCTGAAGGCGGTCACCTGACCCATGGCATGCCACTGAACATCAGCGGCAAATGGTTCAACGTGGTCAGTTACGGCTTGAATGACAGGGAAGAAATCGATTACGACGCCATGGAGCGCAAAGCGCACGAGTCCAAACCCAAGCTCATCATTGCCGGAGCCTCTGCATACAGCTTACGCATCGATTTCGAGCGCTTTGCCAAAGTAGCCAAAGATGTGGGTGCCATTTTCTTGGTCGACATGGCCCATTACGCCGGACTGATCGCCGCAGGCGTGTACCCCAACCCGGTTCCCCACGCCGACGTGGTGACATCGACCACCCACAAGAGTCTGCGCGGCCCACGTGGCGGCATTATCTTGATGAAGTCCCAGCACGAAAAAGCCATCAACAGCGCCATTTTCCCCGGCCTGCAGGGCGGGCCACTGATGCATGTGATTGCCGCCAAGGCGGTTGCCTTCAAAGAAGCCTTGGCACCGGACTTCAAGATTTACCAGCAACAGGTACTGAGCAATGCCCGCATCGTGGCCGAAACATTGATTGAGCGCGGTCTGCGCATTGTGAGCGGTCGCACCGAAAGCCATGTCATGCTGGTGGACCTGCGTGCCAAGGGCATCACCGGCAAGGAAGCCGAGGCGGTTTTGGGCGCCGCCCACATGACCATCAACAAGAATGCCATTCCGAACGACCCCGAGAAACCCATGGTCACCAGCGGTGTGCGCATTGGCACCCCTGCGTTGACCACCCGTGGCTTCAAGGACGAAGAAGCACGCATCACGGCCAACTTGATTGCCGATGTGCTGGATAACCCCAGGGACCCAGCCAATATCGATGCTGTTCGAGCCAAGGTCAATGCCCTGACCGCCCGCTTCCCGGTCTACTCCGCCTGACTTGGGCGAGCGAGCCTAGCGCGACCCAACTTTTTTGACGCCAGCGCCATGAAATGCCCTTTCTGCAGCCATGCTGACACCCAGGTCGTGGAAACCAGGATGTCTGAAGACGGGGATTCCATACGCCGCCGGCGCCAATGCGGCTCATGCCAAAAGCGCTTTACGACTTACGAACGTCCAGACGTCTCGTTCCCTGCCATCGTGAAGAAAGATGGCCGACGCATCGAATATGAGCGCGCCAAATTACTGGCCTCCATGAAACTGGCTCTGCGCAAGCGCCCCGTGAGTACAGAGCAGGTCGATGGCGCCGTGGAGCGCATCGAAGAAAAGCTACTGAGCTTGGGCGTACGGGAACTGCCGTCGGCTCGCATCGGAGAACTGGTCATGCGTGAACTGAAGAAACTCGACAAAGTCGCCTATGTCCGCTTTGCCAGCGTGTACCGAAGTTTTGAAGACATTGATGAGTTCAAAACGTTGGTGGATGAAGTGCAGCGATAGCCACTTCAAGAAAACACTTCATTGGCTCGGAGAAATTTGGTGCTCCTAAACTAACGCCTTCCATGAGCACAGTCCGTTCTGGTACTTGGAGATCAGGTCTGGGATGATGCAGAGCAAGTTGCGTCGGTGCTTGACTTCGGTGTGCAAATCCGCACCCGACCTGGCCTGGAAATAATGATTCGTCGGGTCTGTGCCGGCACATCGATCCCGGATACATCATTTCGCCGAACACTGAACGTCTGGTTGGCCAGACCGCCACCCTTCTTTTTGACATAACCCGATGCATCAAACATGATGTAAGGCGTGGAATCGGAGGCTGTTCCCGTGGCGGAGATCTCCAAGTAACCCGGCGTTGCTTCGCGGGACAAAAGCATCAGGTCATTTTCGGCTTCGTACGCCTGGGAGCGATCCATATCGACGAACACGACCCAGCCACTGCTCCAATGACTCCCGTCCAACGGCACAACCATCGCGTATCGGCCTCGCTTCATTGCCTCGCCTCTCGCTGCGTTGATCGCAGCCAGGAGCGTGTTCGAAAAAGACGTCAATTGGGCATTTCTTTGAAAGGTGCCGATGCTGGGTGAGGCAACCGCTAACAAAACCCCAACCAGAGCCACGGTCACCATCGATTCGATGAGCGTGAATCCGCTCGAGAAGAAGTGAGGCGTTTTCATCACCAGCAGACACTTGTTTTGGTTCCCGTGCAAGTTTTTGTACCGGTACTCAGGACCTGAAGAGTCCCCCCATCGGCATCACTTTTTATGGGCACGGCGGATACCCGCACGCATTCGGCAATGGTGGAACTTGGGCATGCATCAGCGCTCAAATAATAGGCAGCTCTGGCCTGGCTGTCCCCCGAAAAAGTTTTGAAAGCGACGACTGTGCAGCCCGCCACTACCGCAGTGGTTCCCGACGTGTTGCTGAAGGCGCAATAAGAATTAGTTTGCGTCATATGGCGTTCTTGTTGCTGCATAAGCTCAACCAGTGCCATGCGACCCTCCGCTCGTTTGCCCTTCAGAATGGAATCGGTATAAGCAGGATAAGCGATGCTTGAGAGGATCGCAATGATCGCAACCACGATCATCAACTCGATCAGGGTGAACCCACTGCCCAAATGCTTCTTCATGGTGCGTTCTTCAAATCCTGGTAATTGCTGATTTGTCGCCAACTCAAACGACCTGCCACGACTTGCGTGGTGACCGACTCAGTTTTCTTCCAGCCTTGCGAACCTAGTTGGTAGACATCGCTGGTCAGTATCTTGATCCCCCGTCCTGTGCTGTCAGTCAGTGTCCTGGTGGTCAAATCTGACCTGTCGACGACCATCACTTCGCCCAACAGACCAACAGATGAGTCCGAAGAACTGCCATTGCCAGTTGCAATATCTATTTTGTAGGTACTCCCCCCATCCCGGACGACCCCGCAGCCGCTGCCACCAGAAGTACCCGGTATGAGGCTATTGAAAATGATGAGCTTGCTGAGCGGAATCAAGGAGGCGTTGCTGACCTGTCGTTCGCCAGAAGTTGGGAGGTCAGCGTACCAACCGGAGCGAACGACTTCCGTATTGACGTTTGTAACGGCGCGGCCGTTGGTATAGGCCGGCGTGGATATTAGACCGGTACTCGGGTTGGCGGTGCCCTGCTTGAGCCGGACGCGACCGCTGATGGCACTGGAGCGCACAGCGCCGCCGGTCAGCGCATCTCCACTGCTGTTTCCATCATCAAACACCATGTACTCAGTCTGCGTAGTCGTCGACGTTTTATCCGCATATTCGAAATATTTGCCGGTGCCAAAATAAACATACCGGGTATCGCGCTCGGAACCGGATGCAATCAGGGGCGCAGCAGTGATTGGCTGGACACTGCCTGAACCATCCTTGGCAATGAAAAATGGATACGGGTCTGGACTAGCTGCTGTACCTTTGTTAAACGCTGACAGCTTGTCGATATTCCAATCGGCAGTTCCCAGAGACACCGAAAAGTCAAGCTTCCACAGGTTGCCGTGCAAATCGCCCAGATACATGCGAGCCACGTCACCACCCGCACCCAATTCAGCGGCAAAATTAACCAACCCCGTCGCCTTGCTCAAGCTCAGCGTGCTGTCAATAGGTAGCCTTATCTTGTAGTAATTTTGCCCCAAGGACCAGGCGGAGCCTGCCGCCTTATTCAGATCAATCAAAAACAAGGATGGGTTGCCTGTCGCGCTGAAGAGACCGACGCCGTCATTGCGGTAGTTGTTCACACCACTGCCCACCACAGCAAACCATTTGTAGGTGGGGGTCGTCGCGTTGTGGGCGTTGGTTCGGAGTTTCAAGATCTGCGGCCTACCCGTCACGTTGCCCAAGTCGGGATCATCCGCGTCCGTAAATTCCCACATGACCTTGGCTGCGGAAAAATCTGACGGATCCGTGATGTCAAGGGCGAACACACCTTGCCCACCGGCACCGGTGCCTCCAACCAGAACCGTTTTCCAGTCTGCGGCGGTTCCCGCAGAGCCAAGCTGCGCTTCGCCAACCACCGGGATGCTGTCCACATAACTTTGATGGGGGTTGGTGGCCGAGCCGTAACTTGGGCTGGTGAGTGCGTGCAGTTTTGGCCCTAGCCAGCTAGGAATGTAAGCAAACAACTCATCTCCCGTGCCCGCATTGAAAGCATGCAACATACCGTCGTTGGCTCCCACGAAGACTGCAGGTGTCCGGCCGGCGTTGATACTGGCGAAGCTGGCGTAGCTGGCAGAACTGATGTCCATGACAGGCTTGCCGGAGAAAACAACCCCGGAATTGATGATGTCTCCCAACAATTTTGTGCGCTTGCGAAAAGGACTGCCCTCTTTTGATTTATCACCACGCAAATAATTCAGCCGGTCTTGTCCCAGGCCATCCGA
The DNA here is from genome assembly GCA_943371745.1 of Rhodoferax sp. OV413. Taxonomy (GTDB): domain Bacteria; phylum Pseudomonadota; class Gammaproteobacteria; order Burkholderiales; family Burkholderiaceae_C; genus Rhodoferax. The sequence continues at coordinate 24,725 of CALRWE010000019.1, read as the reverse complement.
AGCAGTCGTCCCCAGTGCTGCCTGCAGACTCCCCTCGATCGCACCCCAGCTGAAATCAGTCGCCATCGGGTTAGACGTGGCACCAACCTTGCCCACCACAATATTGCGAGATGTGCTTGGCGTGCTCATGGCATCCAGCCGATTTGCCGCGGACCACTGGAGCGCCCCGGTCGCTACCGAACGCGCCTCCAGGTCGCCACTCCAGTCAGAGGTGTCAAACTTGCCTTGATAGACGGTGTTCACAAGCCGAAACGAATTTTGGTTATTGGCACCTCCGCCGATGTTGTAAGCATCCGTGGATGCGCGACTAAAAATATCCTCAAAGGCACTCAAGACGCCACGTGCATCGCTCTGCAGGAAATAGGTATTTGCTTCTCCCGCCCGGGTCGGGCGAAGGTCGGTATCACGCCAGACATCGTTGTTGTTGACGCCATCTTTTTCATTGACAAAAGGATTACCGCGGGTGTTGTATGGATTCTTCGCGGCGTTGGACGGATCTGATTCGAAACCACCGTATTTTCCTGCCATAAACAGCTGATTTGATGAGCGACGTGTGTTGCCATCGCTGGATCCCCCGTATTCATTCACATCAAACACAAATGTCTTCACTCGCAGACCAGGCCGTTGAAGCGTGGTACCCACAGCACCGGTACTGGTGGCATTGGTCCATGCCGTCCCCCGGATGTCCCGAATGTGAGACCAATAGGCCGAACCCATGATTTGGCTTGTCGTCGTACCCGCAGGCACACTCCCGTTGGCGCCGTTGGGATTACCTGTGGTGCGTGTCACGCCAGAACCATCCACGTAGCTTGAAGAGACGTTCTTCTCAAAATTTTTAACAACAGTTCTCCAGGCGTCGATATTCGGAATATTGTTCGCCACGCTTGCAGTCGGCAAACGGTTGCCATCATGGGTGTTTTTATCCCCAATGACCACTATGTTGCTTTTGAGACAGGCGTAGTCCGCAGCGCTGGATCGGCCGTCACCATACGGATCCGTCCAGCCCGTAGAGGCATTTGTGGCCACAGGAAAACCGTCGTACATCTCGGTTGTCAGCCCACTGATGGCGTCTGCGCTAGGCGACAGACCCTGCAAATAGCGGATCGTCTCATAATGAAGTTCACCAATCGGGTCATATTTTTTGTAACGACCGGGCACCGCGCCTGTGCGGCCGAATTGATTCAAATAGCTGATAACGCCGCTCAAATATGCATTGCGCCCGTCAGTCGTTTGAACAGCAGTATTGCCATCTGGATTGGTATTGAACACACCGGTCACAGGATCCCACTCCTGACGGGTGTTACCGCCGTTAGGAGTGTTGTTTACGCCATTGATGTCAAACGTTTTTGCCCCGACGTACTTCATCGGGGCGCGAAGCACGCCACCATAGCGACCGCCAGAGTAACTTGCCGTCTGGTCGAGCAGGTAACCGAACGCTGCCAGCTGAAGCTGATCACTGTATTTTTGAATGGTGCCCGTTGGTTTGAAGGAGGGATGCGCTGTGGCGGCACCATCGGAATACTGGGTGCACAAGCTCCAGTACCGTTTGTCTTTCAATGCATAGGTCGTGGCATCCCGATCGCAAACCTGAACGCGAGCCAAAAAATACCCATCGCTGTTGAGCGCTGCCACCGCTGCAGCTGGCGCCCAGACGCCGGTGTAGGGTCGGTAATAGCACTTCTTTTCAACGCCTGAGGCTGGATCACCCCAAACAGAATTGGTGCAAGGCACAGTACCGGTCGCAGGAGCCACCCTCCATCTTGTGCCCGTGCCGTACAGAACCTCCCATGTTCCGGCGGGCAATGCACATGACCCGCCCTCGATGGCGCATTCGTTGACGCTGGGTGAGGGGGTCAATGAACCATTGCCGATAGTCCCGATCTGATAGCCGGTGGTAGCGCCGGAGGAGCCGAGCCTGTAGGCGCTCAGACCGCTGGCGTTGATGTTGTTACTGCTCGTTCTGGCAGTTCCAAAATAGATCCTATTCAGCGTGTTGGCCACAAAGATGTCATTTGTGCCCGCCGCCGTTGCCATAGCCGTGGGAACTGCGCCGAAGTAAGGAACACCGGATGCAAATGAGGCCGCGGCAAAACCGGCTGACGTGATTGCCCTGGAAGTGCCTGATCTATGGAGTCGCTTGGATGGGAAATTTGAACTATTTCCCATGCTGATGGGATCCCCATCGGGAATCACCGCGCGCTGTAAAACAGTGAGTGTGGGCGTATCAATCACGCGATCACCCCCTGTCAGTGAGAGTCGCAACATGTCAATTGCCGAATTTGATGCCCAGTTCAGAAAATTGCCGCTGAAGGCATCATTGGAAGCCGTGCTGTGGGCTGGGGTACTTCCATCATCCTTGCTGTAACTTTTGTTTCCGTCCCAGCACAAACGCTTGGTCCAGGTAGGGTTGGCTGAATTGGGCGCACTTAACGCAATGGCTGGGCCTCGGCGTACAAATCGCTTGTAGTTGCTCGCTTGGCCGATTGGAGCGCCGCTACCTGCATCGTCGTAGGTGTAGCAGCTCTCCGCGTCGTAATAGCCCAGGTACTCAATGGTGGGCGAATAAGTGACATCGTCCGAGGTCCCGTTGTTGTCCGGGTCAACGTACTGAGCACCCACTGTTGGAAATTCAACCGATAGGGCCAAGGCCAAGACCGGTTTATCACCGCCGCTAACTGCATACAGCGGATCAGCCGACAAATTGACAACGGGAATATTGGGCGCAGCACTCTGGCTCAACGACATGAACGAAACTGCCGCAACCAAGGGAACAGCGACGATCGCCAGCGCCTTTTGCCGCACCCAGCGCAGCATACAAGCAACGTGCTTGCGCCAATCACCAGCGAGAACCGGGGTCTTGAACTTACCGGTTAGCGGGTCAGAGTGATGGTTACTGGACATGAATCAGTCCTGACTAAAAGTTCTATAAATCACTTGCAGCATGGCCTGGATATCTGTGCGCGGTCCAAATCCCATGGCAGTCACACGGTAAATGACAGATTTCTTGTCCAGCGGATCCTCTACCAATTCAATGATGTAGCGCGGAGCTTGCGCCGGCTGCACTCCCAGGTTTCCTGATTTGAATGTTCTGCCCGAAAAAGTGCCAAAGGCGGTTGTTGGCGCATTGGCTGTCGTGTCCGTGAAATCGACCATCAGCCAGGCGGGTTTACCAACCGTGGTCGCAGCGCAAAGGCCCGCAGATCTGCCCGATGTACCGCAACCCGGAAGAAATGCGGTCCGATTCTTTCCGTCAAACAAGTCTTTTCGCGTTGCTGTCGCACCCGTCATGTCGAACTCGGCATCAATCAAGGCGGCTTCTGCAGCTTGCCATGCCATTTGCATGTCGCGATCATTGCGCGCGCCACGCTCACTCATCAGCCCAATTTGGGCTCCACTGATTCCCAACAGCGACACAACAATCAGAATCATCATGACCATGATCAGTGACGCCCCGTCTTGGCGGTTATCGGGGCGGATCAGAGCGGGTTGGTGGGAATTCATGGTGGCCCCGGATATTTACAGACCTTGGGAATTGCGAAGATGCACGGTGAACGTCACCACTTGACGCAAACGTCCGTCCGCGGGCGCGACAAAAATGGTGTTTGCATCGTTGGCCGACGACAGGGCTGAGCCAGCGATGCCTGTATCGGCCGATTTGGCCATTCCAAAGGGATAGAAGGTTTGGTTCCCGCTGGTCTGCGCTGAGTTGGCGGGACCCCGGAGAACGATGCCAATCCGCAGGCTGCGAACGCGACGCCAGTTGGCATTGGTGGCTACTGTATTGCCAGCTACCGTCAGCTGGTCAGCTCGGAGGTATTTGTCAGGGGCCTGATTCAGGCTCCCCGCCCAAGCGGCCCAAGCTGCAGAACTGGCTGGAGCCGGGGCTCCTGCCGTGATACCGTAGGTCGCAGGGGGTGCGGCACCGGCAGTGACACCCTCCGTACCAAAGAGAACTTGGAAGTTCTCCACACCCTCGATGATCGGTTGGGCAGACGCCAGACTGCCCTGCGCATTGACGGTAGTGCACATGAGCGAAGGCTCGCCATTGCTGACCGCTACGCTCAAGACGCTGGCTGCCCGCTGGCCGCGCGCCGAGGACGCCGACCCAGATGCCGTGAGGGAATTTCCATTGCAGTCAATCATGGAACCATCCGCCACATGGGATTCCGAGTTGAGCTGCACCAATTGATGGCGCATGATCAAAACGTCACTGCCATAACCGACCACCCCGGTTGTCCGTGCAGTCGCAGCAGTCAGGGGGCTGCTGGCGCTCACCAGTGAATTATTGAAACCCATGACATTCGGGGCCATATCGGACACGCTTTCCTGCTCGGTCGCCGGCCGGCTTGCGTACCACACATCCTTGAAGCCACTTTGCACCCCGAGTCGCTGAAGGAGGTCCGCCGTGAAACGCCCGTTATCCCGCAACTGGGACGCGGCATCCACCGCAGTCAAACCCTGCCTGGCAACAGTCAGGGCAGCAATCGCCGCCAACGCAATGAGCAGACTGATCACCAAAGCCACCAGCAATTCGACCATGGTGAGTCCGCTTTGCCGTCCGGCCAAGCTCTCAAGGCGCTGCGACTGACAGCGCTTGGAGCTGCCCGGCATGGTGCATGACTTGGACATATTCAGCCTCCCGCCGTCACAGGCACGACCACGGCAGGCGTGGTTGCACGTTCAAGTGCCTCGCTACCCGATTTCGACTTGTCTGTCGATCCGCGCGTCCAGCCCATTTTGACGACCAGGATATCGCCCGTTTCATTGCAAGCCCAGCGAGGCCGGCCCACCGAATCAAACGGATCCGAATCAAAGCACACCACTACCCTGGCCCCCGGCAATTCAGCGTCTACCCGGCTTAGCCATTCGGTCATTTGCGCGTGGGCAATATCCGCAGCGCCCGAACACGTTGTCGCACCCGCTGCCACGTTCAGGCAATACGATGGGGTGACGACACCTAAAGGGGTGGCAAAAGCACCCACATAAGGATTGTCTGCCGACAATTTGATACCCTCTGATTTGTTACCGCGGATGGTTTCGGCGAGCTCACGAGCCAGAAAAACAGCAGCGGATTGAGCACGGGACTCTCGATTGGACTGCAGAGCGGCGGCCTGCATGCCCACCATCCCCAGCAAACCGAACGACAACACCACAATGGAAACCAGAACCTCGACGAGCGAAAACCCGGCTGCAACTGCCCTGGAGGTGCGAGCGCGGCAGGCGGCAACACCGGGGATTTGCGGATGAGCAAGGGGTTTGAAAGGCGCCATGATGCCGTTTAGCATAAATCCAAATCAGCAAATAAAACCATAGCATTCATGCCGTTGGTCAGCCTGCCCTGACCGTCCAGCGGAACCACACCGTCCAACACCCTCAGCCGAACCCGAACATGATCTCTCTCCTTGAACAAGCCCTGGCGCTTGCCCGCCAAAGCCTGAATCTAAGCGCCCCCAACCCCCGGGTAGGCTGCGTGATCACCTCTGCTCAGGGCGATATCCTCGGGCGAGGACACACCCAGGCTGCCGGGGGACCGCATGCCGAAGTCATGGCGCTGCGGGATGCAGCCCACAAGGGGAATTCGGTTAAGAACGCGACCGTCTATGTCACCCTGGAGCCCTGCTCACACCAGGGTCGCACCGGCCCCTGCTGTGATGTGCTGATGGCGGCTGGCATCAAAAAAGTGGTGGCCACCAACCAAGACCCCAACCCGCGGGTAGCAGGGCAAGGGTTTGAGCGACTACGAGCGGCAGGCGTTGAGGTGGAGGTACTCCCCCCTGGGCACCCGTTGGCCATCGAGTCCCGTGAACTCAACATCGGCTTTTTCAGCCGCATGGTTCGCAAAACGCCTTGGGTGCGCATGAAAATGGCGGCGTCACTGGACGGAAAAACCGCTTTGGACAATGGCGTGAGCCAATGGATCACTTCAGCGGACGCGCGCATGGACGGCCATGCCTGGCGCGCCCGCGCCTGTGCGGTACTCACCGGCATTGGCACCGTACTCACCGATAACCCGAGGCTGGATGTGCGCCTGGTGGAGACACCCCGCCAACCTCATCTAGTGATTGTGGACAGCCGTCTGGAGACGCCGCTGGACGCGGCCCTCTTCATGCCGGGCCGCACCGTGTTGATTTACGCAGCTGCTGAAAATGGGGTGAAACAGGCGGCGCTGGAGGCCTGCGGTGCCACTGTCATCTACAAACCAGGCACCACGCCCGGCACCCAAAACAAGGTCGATCTGGCTGCCCTGCTGCGCGATCTGGCGAGCCGCGAGGTCAACGAGCTGCACGTTGAGGCGGGTCACAAGCTCAATGGTTCGTTCATCCGCGAAGGTCTGGTGGACGAGTTTCTGGTGTACCTCGCGCCCAAGCTCATCGGGCTGGGCAGCGGCATGGCCCACTTTGGCCCCCTCACGCACTTGAGCGACGTGGTGGAACTGCGCTTTCAAAACGTGGAAAAAATTGGCCCGGACCTGAGGCTACTGGCCCGCGCGCTCAAGTCTGAAACCTTTTGAGCAGCACCCAGAGTACCTGGGTTAGGCGCTATTAAAATAAACACACCAACCCAATATATAAAGTGGCCAGAGGGCTAAAAGGCTTGAAAGAAGCCCCTGAGCTCGTTCACAGCTTTGGCAAAGCTTACCCGGGTCAATAGACCCGTCGTGCGGGCCGTAAACTCTGCAGTGCTCATGCAAATAGCCCCTCGATCACCGAGAATACGACCCTTTCCCTGCGAAAATACACCTATGTTTACCGGAATCATCACCGGCGTGGGGCGCATCGTCGCCGTTCACGCCTTAGGCAGCTCTTCAATCCATGGCAAGCGCCTGACCATTGCCTGCCCGCCAGACTACCTGGACGATGTGGGGCTGGGCGACAGCATTGCGCTCAATGGTGCCTGCATGACCGTCACCACGTTTAACCCCGCGCAATGCCAGTTCACGGTCGATGTCTCGGCCGAATCACTGGATAAAACCGCTGGTCTGACCCACACCGGCAGCATCAATTTGGAGAAGGCCCTTCGCGCCAACGACCGCCTGGGCGGCCATCTGGTCTCCGGGCACGTGGACGGCATTGGCAGCGTGACACATTTTGCTGAGGTTGGCGAAAGCTGGGAGTTGCGCATCCTCGCACCCAAAACGCTGGCCAAATACCTCGCCTACAAGGGCTCGATCACCGTCAACGGCGCCAGCCTCACGGTCAATCGCATTCAGGATCTGAGTGGCGGCTGCGAGATGAGCATCAACCTGATTCCCCATACCATTCACAACACCGCGCTGGGCACGCTGCAAGCCGGATCAACTGTCAACCTTGAAATTGACCTGATCGCGCGCTATGTGGAGCGCATGCTCCAGCCCGACTTGCAAGCCTCGCCCGCCGCTGTCCATTGACGCGGCAAGCCAAGCTCACTCCCTCTCATTTTTCTGAAAGAAACTCGCATGACAGCCCCCTCCCCTGTGGCCATTTCTCCTGTTGAAGACATCGTGGCGGACATGCGCGCGGGTCGCATGGTGATTCTGGTGGACGAAGAAGACCGCGAAAACGAAGGCGACCTGGTGCTGGCGGCAGACCACGTCACCGCAGACGGCATCAATTTCATGGCGCGCTTTGGCCGTGGCCTGATCTGCCTGACCCTCACCCGCGAACGCTGCGAGCGCCTGCAATTGCCCCCCATGACCGTGCGCAACGGTGACAAAAAAGGCACGGCCTTCACCGTGTCCATTGAGGCGAACGAGGGCGTAACCACCGGCATTTCAGCGGCCGACCGCGCACGCACGGTGCAGGCGGCCGTAGCCAGAGACGCGCGCCCGGACGACCTGGTTCAACCCGGCCATATTTTTCCCTTGCAAGCGGTCGACGGCGGCGTACTGATGCGGGCCGGCCACACTGAAGCGGGGTGCGACCTGGCCGCGATGGCGGGCTGCAGCCCGGCCTCGGTCATTTGCGAGGTCATGAATGACGACGGCACCATGGCGCGCCTGCCTGACCTGCAGATTTTTGCTGCCGAGCATGGCCTCAAAATCGGCACCATTGCCGACCTGATCGCCCACCGCAGCCGGGTGGACACGCTGGTTGACAAGGTGCAGACGCGTCCCATCAAAACGGCATTTGGTGAATTCACGCTTCATGCGTTCAAGGACAAAACATCCCAAGGCGTGCATCTGGCCCTGGTCAAGGGCGAGTGGGCGCCAGATGACACCGTGGCTGTGCGCGTGCATGAACCCCTGTCGGTACTGGACGCCTTGGAGGTTGGGCGCACCATGCATTCGTGGAGCCTCGACGCCAGCCTCGCCCGGGTAGCCGCTGAGGGTCAAGGTGTGCTGGTTTTTCTGAACTGCGGCGAAAGTCCAGATCAGTTGCTGTCCCAGATTGACGGCACGGCCCGCGCTAGCTACGCGCCAGAGCGTGGCCGCATGGACCTGCGCAACTACGGCATTGGCGCGCAAATCTTGCGTGAGTGCGGTGTGCACAAAATGAAGCTGATGGGCAACCCCCGTCGCATGCCCAGCATGACCGGCTACGGGCTGGAAATCACCGGTTACATCGCGCAGTAATCAGGCTTTGCCGCACAGCGCTTGCCCTGAAGGCAGGTTAATCAAATTTACAAAGCTAGGATCGATTCATGTTTGGTGCAGACAAAGGAACGCTGGAGGCCGGCAGCAGTCGCCTCAATGGCAAAGACCTGAAAATCGGGATCGTGCAGGCGCGCTTCAATGAGCCCATCACCGATGCGCTGGCGCAGGCGTGCACCGCAGAGTTACTGGCACTCGGCGTGGCGGAACAGGACATCACCCTGATCCAGGTGCCCGGCGCGCTTGAAGTTCCTCTGGTCCTGCTGGCCATGGCCGAGAAGATGAAGTTTGACGCACTCGTGGCGCTGGGCTGCATCATCCGGGGCGAAACCTACCACTTTGAGTTGGTCGCCAATGAGTCGGGTGCGGGTGTCACCCGCGTGGGCCTGGACTTCCAGATCCCGATTGCCAACGCCATTCTCACCACCGAGAACCTGGAGCAGGCCATGGCCCGAAGAATCGAAAAAGGCCGTGACGCGGCCCGAGTGGCGGTTGAAATGGTCAACTTACTGGAAGAAATCTGATGAGCGACTTAAAACCCAATTCGGCCAGTACGCGCCCACCCCGCCAGGCCCGTACCGGCCTGACCAGCACCGGCGCACGCAAGGCAGGCAGCAAATCAGACCGCAGCCGCTCGCGTGAATTCGCGCTGCAGGCGCTGTACCAGGTACTGGTGGGAAAAAACGGCGTGACCGACATCGACCTCTTCACACGTGACCTGGCCGGCTTCTCCAAATGTGACTCCGTGCACTTTGATGCGCTGCTGCATGGCTGCGCCGAACAGGCCTCTGAGTTGGACGCCTTGATCGTGCCGCTGCTGGACCGCCCTTTGAGCGAGATTTCGCCAGTGGAACACGGTGTGATGTGGATTGGTGCTTTTGAGTTCAAGCATTGCCTGGACGTGCCCTGGCGCGTGGTACTCAATGAATGCATCGAGCTGGCCAAGGAATTTGGCGGCACCGACGGACACAAATACGTGAATGCCGTGCTCAACGGACTCGCCCCTGGCTTGCGTGCTGCCGAGATGAATGCAGACCGGGGACGCGTGCGCGCATGAGAATCTCTGCGCGCGCCGAGCGCATTGAGCCGTTTTATGTGATGGAGGTCGCCAAGGCCGCATCCCATCTGGCGGCACAGGTCGCCCACACCGACTCGCCCATGATCTTCCTGAACATCGGCGAGCCTGATTTCACGGCACCACCTTTGGTACAGGAAGCTGCAGCCCGAGCCATTCGCGACGGCAAGACGCACTACACGCAGGCCTTGGGCATGCCGGAATTACGGGAGCGCATCAGCGACTGGTACCGCCAGCGCTTTCAGGTCGCGGCTCCGGCCAGCCGCATTGTGATCACGGCCGGCGCCTCTGCGGCATTGCAACTGGCTTGCCTGGCGCTGATTGAGGCGGGGGATGAAATCCTCATGCCCGACCCCAGCTACCCCTGCAACCGGCATTTCGTCAGTGCCGCGGACGGCACAGCGGTACTCATTCCCAGCACAGCCGCCGAGCGTTACCAACTCAGTGCCGACAAGGTGCAGGCAGCCTGGGTTGACAAAACCACACCGGCTGGCGCGGGCACCCGGGGCGTGTTGCTGGCCTCGCCCTCCAACCCCACCGGCACCTCCATCCACCCCGATGCGTTACGCCGCATTCATGAGGTGGTGAGTGGCAAGGGCGGCATCACCCTGGTGGATGAAATCTACCTGGGCCTGAGCCATGACCCCCAATACGGGCAAACCGCACTGGCCCTGGATGACAACATCATCAGCATCAACAGCTTCAGCAAGTACTTCAACATGACTGGCTGGCGCCTGGGCTGGATGGTGGTGCCGCAGCCGCTCGTGCCGGTCATTGAGCGTCTGGCACAGAACCTGTTTATTTGCCCGAGCACCATCTCCCAATACGCCGCGCTGGCGTGCTTTGAAGAAGCCAGCATCACTGAATACGAGCGTCGACGCAGCGAGTTCAAGGCACGGCGCGACTACTTCATCCCTGCACTCAACGCGCTGGGCTTGTCGGTGCCGGTCATGCCCGATGGCGCCTTTTATGCTTGGGCCGACTGCCGCGCTGCCTGCGAGAAGCTGGGCGTCAAGGACAGTTGGGATCTGGCCTTTGAGATCATGAACAAAGCCCATGTGGCTGCCACGCCGGGGCGAGACTTTGGCACGGCAGACACGCACAACTTCATCCGTTTTTCAACGGCCAGTTCCATGGCGCAACTGCAAACGGCGATCGAGCGCCTGAAGACCTTGCTAGCCTGAATGATGAGTGACGCTGCACCCGCCGCCACCCCGTTCTCATGGCCCGTGCGGGTCTATTGGGAAGACACGGATGCGGGTGGCATTGTGTTTTATGCCAACTACCTGAAGTTCTTTGAGCGCGCCCGCACGGAATGGTTGCGCTCCCTGGGCCTGGAGCAGCGTCATCTCAAAGACACCACCGGCGGCATGTTTGTCGTGAGCGACACCCAGGTGCGCTACCACCGGCCGGCCAGGCTCGATGATGAACTGATTGTTACAGCTACACCCATCGAAGTGGGCCGGGCCTCACTGACAATACAACAGCAGGCTTGGTTGAAAACCACCGTGTCCCCGGTCTTGCTGTGCGAGGGCACCATCCGCGCCGGCTGGATCAACGCCACCAGCTACAAGCCCACCCGAATTCCCCCAACCCTCTTTGAAGCGTTTACCCCATGAACCAAGACATGTCGATCCTTCACCTGGTGCTCAACGCCAGCCTGGTGGTGCAATTGGTGATGCTGCTGCTCATTGTGGTCTCCATGGCCAGCTGGGCGGCCATTTTCCGCAAGTTGTTTGCCTTGAACCGGGTCAAGTCGCTCAATGACGTGTTTGAGCGCGAGTTCTGGTCAGGCACCAGCCTCAATGATTTGTTTTCGGCGGCCGCCAAGAATGCCCGTGACTCCGGCCCGATGGAGCGCATTTTTGCCAGCGGTATGCGTGAGTACCAAAAACTGCGCGAACGTCACATCAGCGATGCCGGCACCCTGATGGACGGCGCCCGGCGCGCCATGCGGGCAAGTTTTCAGCGTGAAATGGATGTGATTGAAACCAACCTCTCGTTCCTGGCCTCGGTCGGTTCGGTGTCGCCGTATGTGGGCCTGTTTGGCACGGTGTGGGGCATCATGCACGCCTTCACCGGCCTGGCCTCCCTGCAGGTCGTGACCCTGTCCAGCGTGGCACCCGGTATTGCCGAGGCCCTGGTGGCCACGGCCATTGGCCTGTTTGCCGCCATTCCGGCGGTGGTGGCCTACAACCGCTTTGCCCGGGACATTGACCGCATTGCCATTCGCCTGGAGACCTTCATTGAAGAGTTTTCCAACATCTTGCAGCGCAACGTCAGTGCGCAATCGGCCTCTGGCCACTGAAGCGGGAGAAACAGCATGGCATCTCTGGTGAGCAGGGGGCGCGGGCGGCGCACCATCAACGAGATCAACATGGTGCCCTTCATCGACGTGATGCTGGTACTGTTGATTATTTTCATGGTCACGGCGCCATTGATCACCCCCAGCGTGATCGACCTGCCCCGTGTCGGCAAGGCGGCCAAGCAACCCGACCAGGTGATTCAGATCGTCATCGGCAAAGACGAGTCGATGAGCGTGAAGGTCAAGGAGAAATCCACGCCGGTGGCGCTGAAAGACATCGCCAGCGCGGTTCGCCAGGCGCAAAGCGGCGAAACCAACTCGGCCGTGGTCATCAGCGCCGACAAAAACACCAAGTACGAAACAGTGGTGAAGGTCATGGACACGCTGCAACGCGCTGGCGCGCAGCGCGTGGGCCTGTCGGTGCAACTCACCAACTGACACCGGCATGAGGACGGCCACAGATCGCCTTGAATTTGCGCCACCGCCCACCCCGGGCCTGATGCGCTCCCTGGGTCTGGCCGTACTGGCCCATGCCGTGCTGCTGGCCGCGCTCACCCTGGGTGTGCAATGGAAGCGCGAAGATGTGACCCTGGCCGCCGAGGCCGAGCTGTGGTCGGCCATGCCGCAACAGGCCGCTCCCAAACTCGAAGAACCACCGGACGAACCGACGCCCCCAGCGCCCGCACCCGAGCCAGTGCCGCCCAGACCAGTACCCCCGCCGATTCCCCAGGTTCAGCCCCCTGCACCGCCCGAAGTGGACATTGCCCTGGAGCAGGAAAAGGCGCGCCTGAAAAAGCTCAAGGAGCAAAAGCTGGCCCAGGAAAAAATTGCGCTGGAGCAGCGCCGCCAGGAAAAAGTACGCCAAGACAAGCTGAAACAAGAGCAGCTCAGACTGGACAAACTCAAACAAGACAAGTTGCTGGCCGAGCAAAAACGCGAGTTGGACAAACGCACTCAAGACAAACGTGAGCTGGAGAAGCGTGCACAGGACAAGCGCGACAAAGAGAAAGCCGTGGCTCTGGAGAAGAAAAAAGCCGAGCAAGAAGCCCAGCGCAAGGAAGACGCCGCCAAGGCGCAGGCCGAGGCCAAGCAAGTGGAGGCCCAGCGACAGGCCAACCTGCAGCGCATGGCGGGCCTTGCCGGCGCCACGGGCGCACCAAGTGCCACCGGCACAGCATTACAGTCCTCGGGGCCCTCGGCCAGCTACGCAGGGCGCATTCGCGCCAGCATCAAACCCAACATTGTGTTCAACGACGACATCACCGGCAATCCGGTGGCTGAGGTCGAGGTGCGGACCTCATCGGACGGCACCATCATCAGCCGCAAGCTCACCAAGCCCAGCGGCGTGGATTCGTGGGACGACGCCGTGCTCAAAGCCATTGACAAGACCGGCAAGCTCCCCAAAGACGTGGATGGCCGGGTACCGTCGTCGCTTGAAATCAGGTTCAGGCCGAAAGACTGAGCTTGTCAAGCGCCGCGAGCAACTGCTGCGCGGCAGCCTGAAATCGGCTAATTCAATAGCACCCCAGGCAATGGATACGATGGCCAGGACCCTATTTCATTCATAAATGATCTCTGAGCGACCCTGATCGGCCTGCGCCCGCCACCCCGCGAGCGCCGCGTTGGTGGGGAAGAACCGACACGCCTCGCCCAGTTGCAACTCGGCAGACGCACCGCCACTGGCATCCTGGCAAGCCACTATCAGGCGCACACCTAGCCCGCGCACAACCTCGCCTTGCTCCGTTTCCTCACGCACCGGCGGAAAATCCTTGACCATGCGGGCCACATCGGGCGCCTTGCCTGCACCGCCAGAATTCACGGCCACACGCAGAAACTTGCCAAACCGGCAGCGGGCCTGGTCCAGATCCCAGATTTGGGTCACGGTCAATTGCATGCCGCCCGAGAACCGGTCCAGCTGCTGCTTGCCCATGACGATGACCAGCTCATCTTCCTTGAGCAGGTTTTTGTGCGCGTTGATCAGCGCCTCATCGGCCCGGGCCTCAATCACGGCGGATTTGTCATCCAGCTTGAACAGGGCCAGTTTGCCGCGCTGACCGTTGATCACCCGAAAATCCGTGATGATGCCGGCCATCAGCTGGGGCTCACGGGTGTCGATCAAGTCGTCAAGCTGGCGTTTGGCAAAGCGGCGCACTTCCAGGATCACCTCATCAAACAGATGGCCTGACAAATAGAAGCCAACAGCCGTCTTCTCATAGGTCAAGCCCTCTTTCACGCCCCAGGGCGTGGCCGCCACCAGGTCGGGCTCCTGGGTGCTGGAGCCATGGTCGTCCTCGCCGCCCATGTCAAACAGCCCACCCTGGTTGGCGTTGGCAATGGCCGCTGCGCCAAAGTCAAAAGCCCGGTCCACGCTGGCCAGCAGGCTGGCGCGGTTGGGCTCGATCTCATCAAAGGCACCCGCCTTGATCAGGGCCTCCACCGTGCGCTTGTTGATGCGGGCACGGTCAACCCGCACACAAAAATCAAACAGGCTCTTGAAAGGCCCGCTCATATCCCCCGAGGGTCCCACGCCCCGTCCTTCGCGCGCCGCCACAATCGCCTCAATGGCTTGCTGGCCGGTGCCCTTGATGGCGCTCAGGCCGTAGCGAATGAGCTTGTCGGAGATCGGCTCGAACCGGCTCACGCCGCGGTTGACGTTGGGTGGCTCAAAGGTCAGGCCCATCTTCAGGGCGTCTTCATACAACACCCGGAGCTTGTCGGTGTCGTCCATCTCCACCGTCATGTTGGCGCAAAAGAACTCGGCGGTGTAGTGCACCTTGATCCAGCCGGTGTGGTAGGCCAGCAAGGAGTAGGCAGCGGCGTGCGACTTGTTGAAACCGTAGCCCGCGAACTTCTCCATCAAGTCAAAAATCTCGTCGGCCTTGTCCTGGTTGATGTCGTTTTTGAGGGCCCCGTCACGAAAGATCTGGCGGTGCTTGGCCATCTCGTCCGCGTCTTTTTTACCCATGGCGCGGCGCAGCATGTCGGCGCCACCGAGTGAATAGCCACCCAGAATCTGGGCGGTCTGCATCACCTGCTCCTGGTAGACCATGATGCCGTAGGTCTCACTGAGCATGTTGGCCACCAGCGGGTGCGGGTACTCCACCACCTCGCGCCCGTGTTTGCGCGCCACAAAACTCGGAATCAGGTCCATCGGGCCCGGCCGGTAAAGGGCGTTCAAGGCAATCAAATCTTCAAGCCGCGTAGGCTTGGCATCTTTCAGCATGCCCTGCATGCCACGACTCTCGAACTGGAATACGGCTTCGGTCTTGCCGTCAGAGAAAAGCCGGTAAACCCGCGCGTCATCGAGCGGCAGGGTCTCGTAGGCAAAGTTTTCCTGGCCCTTGTGCCGCTTGATGATGAGCTGGCGCGCTATTTCCAAAATGGTGAGCGTGGCCAGACCCAAAAAGTCGAACTTCACCAGGCCAATGGCCTCCACGTCGTTCTTGTCGTACTGGCTCACCGCCGACTCGCTGCCAGGCTGCTGGTACAGCGGGCAAAAGTCAGTCAGCTTGCCGGGGGCAATCAGCACGCCACCGGCGTGCATGCCCACGTTGCGGGTCATGCCTTCGAGCTTGCGGGCCAGCTCCAGCAGGGTTTTGACGTCTTCTTCTTTGGCCTCGCGCTCGGCCAAAATCGGCTCGTCGGAGGCGTAGACGGTTTTGTCGTCTTTTTTGCGGTCAGGTGGCGGCAGTTGCAGGCTCACACTCACCCCCGGCTTGTTGGGAATGAGCTTGCTGATGCCGTCGCAAAAGGTGTAGCTCATGTCCAGCACCCGACCCACGTCGCGCACGGCGGCTCTGGCGGCCATGGTGCCAAAGGTCACGATCTGGCTCACGGCGTCCTTGCCGTACTTGTCCTTGACGTAATCAATCACCAGGTTGCGGTTGGTCTGGCAGAAGTCAATGTCAAAGTCGGGCATGGACACCCGCTCGGGGTTCAAAAACCGCTCAAACAGCAGGTTGTATTGCAGCGGGTCAAGGTCGGTGATCTTCATCACGTAGGCCACGAGTGAGCCCGCGCCCGAACCCCGCCCCGGGCCCACCGGGCAGCCGTTGTTCTTGGCCCAGTTGATGAAGTCGCCCACAATCAAAAAGTAGCCCGGAAACCCCATGTTCAGGATGGTGGTGATCTCGAACTCCAGCCGCTCCACGTAGCGCGGCATCTCAGCCTCGCGTTTGGCAGCATCCGGGTACAAATGCGCCATGCGCTCTTTCAAACCTTCATGGGAGGTGTACCGGAAATACGCCTCAGGCGTCATGCGCTCGCCGTTGACCAGGGGCGTCGGGAACTCTGGCAACTGCGGCTTGCCCAGAACCAGCGTGAGGTTGCAGCGCTTGGCAATCTCCAGGGTGTTGGCCACAGCAGACGGCAGGTCGGCAAACAGCGCCTGCATTTGCGCTGCGTTCTTCAAATACTGCTCACGCGTGAACTTGCGCACCCGGCGCTGGTTACCCAGAATCTCGCCCTCGGCAATGCACACACGGGCCTCATGGGCCTCGTAATCTTCCGGGGCGGTGAACTGCACCGGGTGCGTAGCCACCACAGGCAAACCCATGCGCGCAGCCAGTTGCACCGCCGCCGTCACATGAGATTCGTCGTCAACGCGCCCGGCGCGCTGCAACTCCAGGTAAAACCGGTTGGGGAACAAACCAGCAAGCTGCAAGGCCGCGTCATGGGCCCTCGTCTGGTCACCCTGCACCAGGGCTTGGCCCACCGGCCCGGCCTGGGCGCCGGACAAGCAAATCAAACCTTCATTGAGTTCTGCAAGCCAGGCGATGGTGACACAGGCCTGCGCCTTGCCCGCACTGCGCGTCCAGGCGCGGGCCAGCAACTCTGACAAATTGAGATAGCCCTGGCGGTTTTGCACCAGCAGCACCAGGCGTGTCAAGCTGGACTGGTCCTTGCCAAAGCCTTCCAGCCAGACCTCCGTACCGATAACCGGCTTGGTTCCGCGCTTGCGCGCTTCTTTGTAAAACTTGATCGCGCCAAACAGATTACTGAGGTCGGTGACGGCGATCGCCGGTTGGCGGTCAGCCACAGCCAACTTGACGATATCATCAATGCGATTGGTCCCGTCAACGACGGAGAACTCGGTGTGCAAACGTAGGTGGACGAACATGAACCATTGTAATTCTTGAAGGAAACTGGGGCCTTATCTTGAAAATACTTGTTGTTGACGACCATGCCCTGGTGCGTGAGGGCTTGTGCCAGGTGCTCAAGGGACTTGATGACCTTGTGGAGGTGCTGGAGGCACCAGACTGCACAAGCGCCTTTGAGCTGGCCCGTCTGCACAGCGACCTTGATCTGGTGTTGCTGGACTACCATCTGCCTGACATGAACGGCCTGCTGGCGCTCAACGTGTTTGGCAAACGGCACCCTGAGCTACCCGTTGTGATGCTGTCGGGCTCTGCCAACCCGCTGGTCATGCAACAGGTTCTGGAGCGGGGAGCAGCGGCCTTTCTGACCAAGTCAGGCCGCAGCCAGGATCTGCTCTCGGCCCTCCGCCAAGTCCTGGCAGGCGATTTATTCGTGCCCCCAAGTCTGCTGAGCGACTTCACTGCACCCGCCCAACCCGAACTGAATGCAGCTGGCCGCTTTCCCAAACTCAGCCCCCGCCAGGAAGAAGTGCTGTTGCTGCTGTTGACAGGCCGCACCAACCGGGAGATGAGCGAGACACTGGAACTGGCTGAGGAGACCACCAAAAGCCATGTCACCGCGATCTTGCGGGCCTTCGGGGTCCGAACCCGGTTGCAGGTGATTGTGGAGGCCGGCCGCCAGGGCTACCCCATATCTGCGCCTTCAGCCTGAGCGTCCAGAACCAGTCGCCGGACCAGACTGCGCAATTTGGCAGGGCGTACCGGCTTGTGCAGCAAGCTCAACCCCGCCAGTTTGGCGACATTCATCAGGGCGGGTCCGGTGTTGCCACTCATCAGGCAGGCCGGGATGGGCCATCCCGCTGACTCGCGCAAGTGCTGAATGATGTCGACGCCGTTTTCTTCGTCTCGCAGTTGGTAGTCGCTCACCAGCACATCCGGCGCAAAGCCTTGCTCCAGGAGTGCCCGGGCTGAGGCCAGCCCGTCAGCGGCACCCACCAGCGCACCCCAGGATGCCAGCAACCCGACCAACCCGTTGCGGGCCAGTGTATCGTCCTCAATGACCAGCACCACCAGGCCCTTGAGGTCGTCAAAGGTGCGCCTTTCAGGCAGTGCCACTGGCATCAGCGCTGCGCCCACGGGGGCCAGCGGCACCTCAATCGTGATGCGTGTCCCCCGACCCAGGCTGGAGCGCAGGCTCACGCGGTGGCCCAGCAACTGTGCCGTGCGCTGCACAATATTAAGTCCCAGACCCATGCCCTTACCCCGGTCCCGCTCCGGATTACCGACCTGGACAAACTCCTTGAATATCTCCTGGTGATGTTCTGGTGCAATGCCGATGCCGCTGTCCCACACCTCAATGCGGGCATGCAGGCCATCGGCGCTCGCCCTGCAAGCCAGCAGCACACTGCCCCTGGCCGTATAGCGCAGGGCATTGCCCATCAGATTGAGGACGATGCGGTAAAGCAAGGTCGGGTCGCTCATCAGCCAGACACCGGTGGGACGTACCCGCAAGCGCAGGCCCTTGTCCTGTGCCGTCGAAGCCAGGGACGCTTGCACCTGTGAAAACAACTCAGCCAGTGCAAAATGACGGGCCTGAACCGGCACCGCATGGGCGTCCAACCGGGAGACATCAAGCAAGGCATCCAGCAAATCCTGGGTGGCGCGCACGGAGGCATCCAGATGCCCAATCAGCGCATGGGTCTCGCTGTCGTGCGGAAGCTGTGCCAATCTGGCCACAAACAGGCCCAGCGCGTGGGTGGGTTGGCGCAAGTCATGGCTGGCTGCTGCCAGAAAGCGGGACTTGGCGCGGGTGGCGATTTCAGCCTCCTCCTTTTTTTCGCGCAACTCCATGGTAGCCATCGCAACGCGCTGCTCCAGCTCATCGCGACCCGACTCCAGGCGCTGGGCCATCTGGTTCAAGCTCCATTGCAGGTCACGCAAAGGATCGTCGGGCAGCAGGGGGGAGCGCGCGGACAACTCACCACGACCCAGGCGCTCAATCAGGCCAGATACCCGCAACACCGGGCGAACGACCCCCTGCCCCAGATGGACCGCCAAAATACCGCCAAACAGCAGGCCTGCCAGCGTGATGACAACGCCAAGCCACAGCATCTCGCGCGACTGCCGGTCCAGCGTTTCGCGGGAGAACTCAATCAAGACATGGCCCAGTGAACGCTGTCGTGGCACCCGGTCCACTGCCCAGGTTTCGAAAACGTCATCCACCTTGATCGGGCTCTCCCCGATGGGTTGCCACAACACCTCGTGACCTGTCGCTGATTCAACCGCCTGCCCCTCACCAGGACTTATGGCGACAGTGCGTGCAAAACCAGGCTGGCCGGCCTGGACCAGGATCTGGCCTTTGCCGTCGACAATCGTCACGGCATACACGCCGGGCTCCCGCAGGGCACTTGCGGCCAGGTTCTGCAAATGACCGATGTTGGCCGAGAACAAACCATACTCACTGGAGGCGGCCAATTGGCGCACCAGAGACCGGGCGCGCTGGTTGTGGGACTCCGTCAAGTCGCCCACGCGAGCGGCTACGGCGACCGCCGACAGCACCACGGCCACCAGAATCACCGGCAACAACGCTGCCAGCAGCATGCGGGCATGAATGCTCCCCATCTTCATGGCGCTGCCTCCCGGCGACGCAGGCGCTCAGCCAGATCTTGCGCATCCAGCGTCAGGTCAAGCGCTCGGGACACATGCGTATTGACAGCCACCGTGAACTCCTGAGGGTAAACCGGCACCGCAGGCAGCGCCTTGCCCTGAAGCACGGCACCCGCCATCGCAGCCGCCTGCCGGCCCACTTGCTCTGGTGTCACATGCAAGGCCAGCATCGCGCCCGCCCGGACATAGGCTGGCGAAAAGGCCACCATAGGCATACGGGCCCGAAAAGAGGTGAGCAAGGTGTTCTGAATGCTGGTGGTGTTGTAGACCTGCGGGTCGGCCAGCGCCAGCAGCACATCCGAGGCGTCCAGTACGCCTCTGAGCGCCTGAAACAATGAATTGTCAGGCCCGATGGACGCCTCCACCAGCGTCAGGCCACGGGTTTGAGCCGCAGACCTCAGCGAACTGGCCTGAACTTGCGACTCAGGGCCCCAGATCACACCCAGGCGACGGGCTTGAGGCAAGGCAAGGCGAATCAAGTCCAGCTGGCGGCCCAAGGGTTGATCCAGGTACAACGCTGAGAACTGTGCAGAAGGCTTGCGGCCATGGGCACGAACAATGCGCTCAAAACTCAGACGGGGCAGCAGCGCACACAGCACGGGGGCACCTGGCTCTGCCTCAGCCAGCGCATTGGCTGCCTCGGAGCCCAAACCCACAAACAGTTTTGGCGTCAGGGTGCCTGCGCGCAAGAATTCAGCAGTCGTGAGCTGCAAGATCGCATGACGTGACACGCCGCCACGCCCCAGATCGCTGATCAAGAACTCGGCCGTCTGCGCCATCGGGGCACTGCCTTCGCTGGTGACCACAACCACCGTCACGGCGGCCTGTGCGTAGGCTGCGCAAAACCAGCTCAGCCAAAAACCCATCCACAGTGAACGCCAACACAACCGCATGTCAAAGAGACTAGTTTTCCACGCGCAAGGTCACAAAGGCCCGCCGCTGGAACGCAAAGTCATGCCGAAAATCCGGGCTGGGGGAGCCCAGGTTTTGCACCACCAACGCAACGTCCCCCCGTTGGCGGCCCCACTGCAGGGGCATGCCCACGCGAAGGTCGGTGCGCCGGATCGCCCGCACGGCACCTGTACCCTGCATCGTCATGGGCTTGTTGTCCTGGTGAGACAGGCTCACATCAATCCCCCCGGGCAACTTGTGGGTCAGCATGAGCGCAGTGGCCAGTGGCGGCGGCGTGGAGACCACGCGCTCGTTGTCGCCGATCACGTTATCTGCCACCTCCAGCATGGCCTGGCTGAGACGGATTTGCGCACCACGCCAGGGTCGCCACAGGAGCTGGTACTCAAGCCCTTGCAGAGCCACTGCTGGGCTGTTGACATAGTTGAACCGCCCTGGCAAGGTGGGAATACCCTGGCGCTTGATGAAGCCGTCAATGCGTTCATGAAAACCGCGCACATCAAGCTGTACACCCTGCGTGGGCCAATCCCACAGGTAACCGATCTCACGGGCCAGCACGCTCTCGGGCTGAACAGCGCCAGTGGTTTGCAGGGTCCGCTGGATCAGCCGACCCTGCCAGTAGTAACGCACATCGCCATACTTTTCATAGGTGGTGGGCGGCCGGTAGGCCCTGGAAATCCCGGCGCGCAGGGTGTGTCCGTCGGCCACCTGCCAGTTCAGCATCACCCGGGGGGCGAGCGAACTGCCGCTCAGGCTGCTTCTCTCAACCAGGCCGCCGGCATTGAGCAAGAGGCTTTGTGCCATACGCCACTCCGCGTTGGCAAACACGCGGGCAAACTCGGTGACAAAAGTGGCACCCGTGTTGTAGATGGGGCGCGACGTGACGTCTTCACGTCGCAATTCACCGCCCCACACCAGGCGCAGGCTGGGTGCACGCCTGAGGGTGTGCTGCAGCAGCACCGTGCTGTTGGTCGCGGTTCCGCTGAAGTCAATGTCAATGCTGCCGTCAATCCCCAGCGGGCGCAGCGAGTAGGGGAAAGTGTCGCGGTAGGTCTCGTCGGTGTGGGTCAGGGTCAACGAAAGGTCTTCGTCTGCCCCCAGACTGCGCCGCCAGTCCAGCTGGACATGGTTGGCGCCATAAGACCCGTCACGCAAGGGGTCCCCGACATTGCCGGCAAAGCCTTTGCCGGAATCGATGAACAAAGTTCCCGCGCGCACCTGGATTTCATCACCCTTGGGGCCGCGCAAATCAGCCCGAAAGTTGACGCGATCAACCTCATTGTGTCCATTGGCGCCCGCCAGCCCCCCATCGGCGCGGCGGTCCAGGGTGAGCCTGAAGCTGGCTTCATCCGTGCCCCAACCGAGACGTGCCTGCGCATCGCGCAGCTGGTTATCGCCCACGCCCAGCGCCGCCTGGGCGCCTAGCGTGTCCACGGTATGGCGCGTCACGATGTTGATGACCCCAAGCATGGCGCGCGCGCCGTAGGTGGCCGAATTGGAGCCACGCAGCACCTCGATGCGCTCAATGTCGTTCAGGGCTACCTGCTGCAGGCCCGGTGCGACGCTGCCCAGCACATAGGGAGAATAGACGGACCTGCCGTCAATCAGCACCTGAATGCGACTTGAAAAACTCCCGAAGGCGCCGTGGTAGCTGGCCTGCGGCGCCACAGGCTCAAAGGAGGAGCTGCTTTGAAAACCCGGCACGAGCCTGAGCAAATCCGCTATATCGCGCGCACCAGAGAGGCGAATCCAGTCGCGGTCGATAAGGGTCACCGCGCCGGGCGTTTCATCGAGTCGCTGGGGCAGGCGCGAAACCGAGAGCACGATGGGCATCTCGGTCAAAAAGTCCTTTTCGGTGACCGAGGCGGGCGCCTGCGCGCCAACCAAGCCCGAGTACCCCAGCATCAAGACGACACCCGCACCTTGTTGGATTTGGGGTAACAACGGTATTTTTTTGTTCATACCCGGATTCTGCCCGCTTCACGACCTGCTCCAGCTGACAGGTCGGGACAAAAAGCTTCCTAAAATCACTACGTGAACACCACCCTCAATATCTCCTCTTACAAGTTCGTGGCTTTGCCCGATGCCATTGACTTACAAGCCACCCTGCTGGCGTGGGCTCTCGCCCTGGAGCTCAAGGGCACCATTTTGCTGGCGGGAGAAGGCATTAATTTGTTTTTGGCCGGTCCCGCCGATGCGGTGCGCGGCTTTGTGGACCAGTTGCGCACGGATGCGCGGTTTGCGGACCTCGCCCCCAAAGAGAGCTGGTCGGACCATCAGCCGTTCAAGAAGATGCTGGTCAAGGTCAAGGGCGAGATCATCCGCATGAACCACCCGGCCATCCAGCCGCAAGCCGGGCGCGCCCCGGCCGTGACGGCTGCCACCTTGCAGCGCTGGCTGGCCGCCGGGGTAGATGACGCGGGTCGCCCGGTGGTGATGCTGGACACCCGCAACGACTTTGAGGTGGACCACGGCACGTTCAAGGGCGCCATTGACTGGCGCATCACCAAGTTCACCGAGTTCCCGCCCGCCCTGCTGGCGCACAAGGCGGATCTGGAAGACAAGACCGTGGTGAGCTTTTGCACGGGGGGTATTCGGTGCGAAAAAGCGGCGATTTTGATGCGCGAGGTAGGCTTGGCGAACGTCTATCAGCTGGAAGGCGGCATCCTCAAATACTTTGAAGAGACCGACGGCTCCAACTACATCGGCAGCTGTTTTGTGTTTGACGAGCGCCGAACTCTCGATGCGGCGCTGCTGGAGACACATTAAGCACAAAAAGGCCTCTAGCCGGCTTATCCATTGCCTAAGGCGCTATCAATCATGATAAATAACCCCAAGGCCTGCGTCTGACCTTTGGGGTTGAGCCCAATGGCTATGCCTTAAACTTGGCCGCGACTTCGGCCACGCGCTTGCCAAACAGGCTGGCCGTGTCCAGGTCGCCTTGCGGCATTTCAGCCGGTGACGAGTCGGAAGGCGACTGGGCCATGGCGCCGCTGAACGAGCCCATGTAATTGATGTCGTTGCGCTGGGCCGCCTTGGCGTTGCTGGGCATCACGGCGGTACCGACCCACACGCCACCGTGCTGCATAGCCAAGGTGAACAAATAGTGCAATGTGGACAATTTGTCGCCGTTCATGCTGGCGCTGTTGGTGAAGCCGGCAAAGACTTTGTCTTTCCAGGCCTGGCTGAACCAGGGCTTGCTGCTTGCGTCGGCAAATTTCTTGAACTGCCAGCTCACCGAGCCCATGTAGGTGGGCGAGCCCATGATGATCGCGTCGGCAGCGCCCAGGGTTGCCCAGCCTGCTTCAGACACATTGCCGTCGGCGTCGATCGTCACCAACTCGGCCCCGGCGCCCTGCGCTACCGCTTGCGCCATGCGCAAGGTGTGACCGTAACCCGAATGAAAAACCACTGCGATGTTAGCCATTTGAAAACTCCTTGATAACAAGCTGAAAAACGGGCTTGCAAGGCAAGCCCAAAGAAAAATATCTCAAAGCGCTCAGGCGCTCAGGTCAAACACCAGTACTTCTGCTTCATGCCCCTGCGTGATGTTCAGCACTTGCTCACCTTCCATCAGCGCAGCGTCACCGGCAGCCAAAGCCACGCCATTGGCAGTCAGGGTGCCTCGCACCACATGCACATAACTCTTGCGCCGGGGGTCCAATGCCAACGTGGCTGCCTGGTCGCCATCGAACAACCCGGCATACAAACGCGCATCGGCGTGGATCGTGACGGACGATTGCGCCCCATCGGGCGAGGCCACCAGCCGCAGTTGTCCCTGTTTTTCGGGCGCGGCGAAGGTCTTTTGCTCGTAGCCCGGGGGGATGCCCCGGACGTTGGGCTCGATCCAGATCTGCAAAAAATGGGTGGTGTCGTTGGGCGCGTGGTTGAACTCGCTGTGCTGCACGCCCGTGCCCGCGCTCATGCGCTGCACATCGCCGGGGGGGATGCCCTTGACATTGCCCATGGTGTCCTTGTGCGCCAACTCGCCGCTGAGCACGTAGCTGATGATCTCCATGTCGCGGTGGCCGTGGGTGCCAAAGCCGGTGCCCGGGGCGATACGGTCCTCGTTGATCACGCGCAAATTGCCCCAGCCCATGTGCT
>CALRWE010000018.1:0-33994 GCA_943371745.1 Rhodoferax sp. OV413 | reverse complement strand
GTAGGCTGAATAAATAAGGATCGGCAAAGTGTGATCTCTTGCTGCTATACTTGCTTTCTCAGCGGCTGTAGCTCAGTTGGATAGAGTACTTGGCTACGAACCAAGGGGTCGTGGGTTCAATTCCTGCCAGCCGCACCAGACGATAGTCCTAGAACAGAAATGTTCTAGGACTTTTTCGTTTCTGGCTCGTGAAGAGGCTGCTAAGTTTGGATTATCTTTGGCTTGTTGGGTCAAGACCCTGTGGCCCGGCAGACCTGGCCTTTTGATGTGAGCCCCCGCATACGGTACAGCCCGTCTGCCGCGCAATGCCAATTTCCGTAAATTCCATTGATCGACCATCCAGCATGAGCAAGCGGCCGGTGAGCGGTTTGCCAGCGCCACTGAGCAGCTTCAGTGCTTCTGCCGCCTGCATCGAGCCAATGATGCCCACCAGCGGGGCAAAAACCCCCATGGTGGCGCACCGTGTTTCCTCAAAACCTGTGTCAGGTGGGAAGAGACAAGCGTAGCAAGGCGAGCTGGCGTTGCGAGGGTCGTAGACGCAGACTTGGCCATCAAAGCGGATGGCCGCACCGGATACCAGCGGCTTTTTGTGCTTGACGCAGGCTGCATTGATGGCGTGGCGGGTTGCGAAGTTGTCGCAACAATCCAGCACCACATCCGCTCGGGCGACCCATGCGTTAAGCAGGGTGGAGTCTGCCCGGGTCTGGACGGTGTTTACTTTCACGTGGGCGTTGATGGCGCCGATGGATGCCCGGATTGACTCGACCTTGGGCTGGCCTACACGGTCGCTGGTGTGGGCGATCTGCCGTTGCAGATTGGTCATGTCCACCGTGTCATCGTCGATCACGGTGATCTGGCCCACCCCAGCCGAGCCCAAGTACAGTGCCACCGGTGAGCCCAGTCCCCCTGCGCCCACGATCAGGGCATGGCTGCCGGTGATGCGCTCCTGGCCCTCGATCCCGATCTCGTTCAGCAGGATGTGGCGCGAATAGCGCAGCAACTCGTCATCGGTCATGGTGGTCTTATTCTTCTTTTTTCTCTTCCTTGCGTTCAACCAGGGTTTTGCTGACCATGACGGGCAGCCCTTTGAGCTGGTTGATGGCTTGAATCAGTTGAAAGTCTTTCTCAGACCCATACTCCGGCATTCTGCGTTCGGCCAGAGGCTTCTTCAACTCTTCTTCGAGTCTCTTTCGCGCTTCTTCACGGGCTTTCTCGCGTGCCTCGTCCTTTTGTTCGGTGCCCTGTCCGCTGTTCAGGTGCTTCTCAAGGTCCGCTTCCCGGGTGCGCAAGGCGGCAAACAGGTTGCCTTCTTCGGTCTCATCAATCATGACGTCGGGGACGATGCCTCTGGCCTGAATGGACTTGCCGCTCGGCGTGTAGTACCGGCTGGTGGTGAGTTTCAGTGCGGCAGTGGGGCAGTTGTCCATGCGGAACGAAGGCTCCAGACACACGGCGGTTTGCACCGAGCCCTTGCCAAACGTCTGGCTTCCCAAGATCTTGGCTCGTTGGTGGTCCTGCAGTGCCCCTGCCACGATCTCGCTGGCGGAGGCAGAGCCTTCATTGACGAGCACTACCAAAGGAATATTTTTGAGGCCACCTTTGGTGACTTCCTGCAGGCGCCTGAGTGGATCAGTGCCGCCACGGCGCTGGTAATACTGGGGAGCGGCCTTGTAGGTGAACTTGCTTTCGGCCAATTGGCCGTTCGCTGAAACGACGGTGACGTTCTCCGGCAAAAATGCAGCAGAAAGGGCCACCGCGGCGTCCAGATAGCCACCCGGGTCGTTGCGCAGATCTAGCACCAAACCCTTCAATTGAGGCTCTTCCTTGTAGATTTCCTCAATTTTTCGTGCGAAATCAGCCACCGTTCTTTCCTGGAACTGGCTGACCCGGATCCACGCATACCCCGGCTCGATGACCTTGCTGCGGACCGATTGGGTGCGAATTTCTTCCCGCGTGATGGAGACTGGGAAAGTCCGGCTTTCCGCCTTGCGAAAGATCGTGAGCAGGACCTTGGTGTTGGGCTCTCCCCGCATTCGCTTGACGGCCTCATTCAGTGCCAGTCCCTTGACCGGGGTGTCATCGATTTTGGTGATCAGGTCGTTGGGTTTGAGTCCGGCTCGAAACGCCGGCGAACCCTCGATGGGGGACACCACCTTGATCAAACCCTCTTCCTGGGAGATTTCGATGCCGACACCGACGAACTTGCCGGTGGTGCCTTCATTGAATTCCTTGAGCGACTTCTTGTCCAGGTATTGGGAATGCGGGTCCAGGCTGGAGACCATGCCGACGATGGCGTCCGTGATCAGCTTTTTATCGTCTACGGGTTCGACATAGTTGCTCTTCACCATGCCAAAGACCGCCGCCAATTGCTGCAATTCTTCCAGCGGAAGTGGTGCCAGTGTGCCGCGCGCCACGGTTTGGAGTGACACCGTGGTCAACGCACCGGCCATCACGCCCAGAGATACCCAGCCTGCAATTTTCAGTTTTTGACCCATATTTCCTTCAAACTTGTTGGGGGCCGCATCGCTCGACCTCCGATGGCGATGTGCCTCACAAAAGACGACTGTCTCAATATACCGCTTTGGAGTCTTGTTGGCAGGGCCGGTTCCTCATTTACTCAAGATTTACTTTGGGATGCTACCGCCGCAGCGGCTTTGGCCGCTGCGGCGGGGTCGCCGAGGTAGTAGTGGCGAATGGGTTGCAGGTCATCATCGAGTTCGTAGACCAAGGGGATGCCGTTGGGAATGTTCAGGTCCACGATGTCATGGTCCGAAATCTTGTCCAGGTATTTCACCAGCGCCCGAATCGAGTTGCCGTGGGCTGCCACCACGATACTTTTTCCGGCCTTCAAGGCGGGGGCCAGCGCTTCGTTCCAGAACGGCATGACCCGCTCTACCGTGTCCTTGAGGCACTCGGTCAAGGGAATTTGTTCTGGCTTGAGCTTGGCATAGCGCACATCGGTGCGCTCGCAACGTGGATCGCTTGCCGCCAGCGCGGGGGGCGGTGTGTCGTAGCTGCGCCGCCAGGCCAAGACCTGGGCATCACCGTATTGCTTGGCGGTTTCGGCTTTGTTGAGGCCCTGCAGAGCGCCGTAGTGGCGCTCATTCAGGCGCCAGCTGTTCACCACGGGCAACCAGGTCCGGTCCATCTCGTCCAGAACATGCCACAAGGTGCGGGTGGCGCGTTTGAGCACGCTGGTGTAAGCCACGTCGAATTCGAAGCCTTCGGCCTTGAGGAGGTGGCCGGCATTTTTGGCTTGCTCAACGCCGGTCGGGGTCAGGTCAACGTCAGTCCAGCCTGTGAATCGGTTGGCAAGGTTCCAGGTGGATTCGCCGTGGCGGATGAGTACAAGTTTGTGCATGGTTTTCTTGGGGTAAGGGCCGGTCGGGTGCGTGAGTCCTGGCGCGGGCCGGAAAGAATCCGGCTGAAATACGCAGCTTCGCCCGCCATTCTAAAATAGCGGGCTTATCGCCATCCGGGTCGGGTGGCAGGGTGCAGGATTCATGGGCTGCACCCATCAATTTATCAAACAAGGAAAAAATGAAATTCATTCTTGACAACTGGATGATCCTGTCTGTGGCATTGGCTTCGGGCGGCATGCTGATGTGGCCTGCGATCAAGGGCGCAAGTGGCGGCAGCCTGACTGCGGCGGGCGCAGTGCAATTGATCAACCGCGAAAAAGCGGTGGTGATCGATGTCTGCGAAACAAATGAATTTGCTGCAGGCCATGTGATCGGTTCGAAAAATATTCCATTGAATCAACTGGAAGAAAAACTGACCGGGGCGGTCAAAAACAAGGGTGTGCCTGTTATTTTGGTTTGCCAGTCGGGTGCGCGTTCAAACCGCGCCGTCGCCATCGCCAAAAAGCTGGGCTACGAACAAGCTCAATCGATGGCGGGTGGCCTGAACGCCTGGAAAGCGGCGAATCTGCCTGTTGAAAAATCCTGAAGCCAATGACCCCCGAACAAGAGCAAAAACCGACCATGCAAGCCGTCAAGATTTACACCACCGCCACCTGCCCCTATTGCATTCGCGCCAAGCAGCTGCTGAAAGAACGGGGCGTCGACCACATGGAAGAAATCCGGATCGATGCGGACCCTTCCCAGCGCGCCAAGATGATGGAGGTCAGTGGCCGGCGCACCGTGCCGCAGATTTTCATTGGCCAGACCCATGTGGGTGGCTGCGATGATCTGGTGGCGCTGGACGGGCAGGGCGGTTTGATGCCGCTTTTGAATGCGGCCTGATGGCCACGCTGACTTCTGTCAAGTGATTTTCACCTGAGATAATCGTGGTCGATTCCGATCGTTTGCCCGCCCCGGATCACCCGGAGCGGGCTTTGTTTTAACTGAAATCCCGAGGGACGCAATGCAGCCTGGTTGAAGCCGGGTGGACGCGGCCTCACCCAATCAAGGAAATACCATGGCAGACCATCAAGATCCCGTTTTTCAGATTCAGCGCGTTTATCTCAAGGAAGCCTCCCTGGAGCAGCCCAATTCACCGGCCATCCTGCTGGAGCAGGAGCAACCGACGGTGGACATCCAGTTGGGTGTCAACGCGTCGCCCGTGGCAGACGGTATCTACGAAGTCTCGGTGACTGCCACGGTGCAGACCAAGATCAAGGACAAGACGGTGTTTTTGGTCGAGGCCACCCAAGCCGGCATTTTCGAGGTGCGCAATTTGCCGCCCGAGCAGATGAACCAGATCATGGGTATTGCCTGCCCGCAAATTGTCTACCCTTACCTGCGCGGCAATGTGGCCGATTTGATCCAGCGCGGCGGGTTCCCGCCGGTGCATTTGTCGGAAATCAATTTCCAGGCGATGTACGAGCAACAACAGCAACAGCAGCAGGTCGAATCCGCCGAAGTCGCAACGCCTGGCATCACGCAGTAAAAATTTATAGCCTTTTAAGTCTCCAGTCAGCGTATCCATTGCCTTTAAAGTTATGAAAATAATAGTGATGGGTGCGGGTGCCTGGGGGACGGCACTGGCAGTCAGCGCGGCCAGCCACGCCCAGGCACGGCATGAGGTGAGCTTGTGGGCCCGTGATGCTGGCCAGGCAGCGGCCATGCAGGCACAGCGGGAGAACACGCGCTATCTGCCCAGTATCAGGCTTCCTCCAGGCCTGACCGTGTGTTCAACCCCTCTTCATTTGCTGGCCGATTTGGCAAATATGGCCGACTTGGCCATTGTTGCCACACCCATGTCGGGCCTGCGCGCGATGTTGGGTCAGCTCTCCAACTGCCGGGTGCCGGTAGCCTGGTTGTGCAAAGGTTTTGAGACGGTGACGGCGGGTCCGTATGGGCTGCTGCCGCATGAGGTGCAGGAGCAGGTCGCCCCGGGCCTGGCCGCGGGCGCCCTGAGCGGCCCCAGTTTCGCGCTGGAAGTAGGGCGTGGGCAGCCCACGGCCCTGGTGGCGGCCAGTCTTCACGAGACGGTGCGTGACGCGCTGGTGGCCGGTTTTCACAGCCCCACGCTGCGGGTTTATGCCAATGACGATCTGGTGGGGGTGGAGGTGGGCGGCGCAGTCAAAAACGTGCTGGCCATTGCCACTGGCTTGTGTGACGGCTTGAACCTGGGGCTCAATGCCCGCGCGGCCCTGATCACCCGGGGCTTGGCCGAGATGACCCGTTTGGGCCTGGCTTTGGGGGCGCGAGCCGAGACCTTCATGGGCTTGAGTGGTCTGGGCGATCTGGTGCTCACGGCCACAGGCGATTTGTCGCGCAACCGGCGCGTGGGTTTGGCGCTGGCGCAAGGCCGGACGCTGCAGCAGGCCGTGGATGCCTTGGGTCATGTGGCCGAGGGCGTCTATTGCGCCCGCACCGTGGCGCAACGGGCCGCGCTTCTGGGTGTGGACATGCCCATTGCCCAGAGTGTCGTGGCCTTGCTGGATGGACGCATCAGGCCCGGGCAAGCCGTGGCCGCGCTCATGGGGCGCGACCCTGGAAACGAGTTACCCCCGGAGACCTGAGCCCTGCGCAGGCCAGACCAGCAGCCTGCTGGAGAGCCTGCTCCCGGCTCAGACCGGGCTCAAGCTTTCTGCACCCGGGCGCTGATGTGGGCGAGTGCCTCATCCACCTGGTCCACCAGAATCAGGCACAGGTCGCCCTCGGCCAACTGGTCCATGGCGGTGTCAATGGCAAGAAACTCGCCCTGGATTTCGTGGATCACCCGGGTTCTGCGGGCGTCTTTCAGGCCCATGCGCAACAGCGCCAGCACCTCGCCGTCGGCCCGCCCGCGCTGGCACTGGTCCTGGTACAGCACCACCTCGTCAAAGGCAGCCCCCAATATCTGCGTTTGCTCGATGATGTCGGTGTCTCGCCGGTCGCCAGCCCCGCTGATGACGACGGAGCGTCGTTTGCCGGGCATGTTTTCTACCGCCCGGACCAGGGCCAGGATGGCATCGGGGTTGTGGCCGTAGTCAGCGATGACGGTGGCGCCCCGGTAGCTGAACAGGTTGAACCGGCCCAGCGCGTTGTCGGTGTCGTTGGCAAACGTGGCGAGGCCCTGTGCGATCGTGTCCCAGTCCAGCCCCAGCGCCCAGGCCGCACCGACGGCGGCCATGACGTTTTCAACCTGAAATCCAATACTGCCCTGGTGGGTGACAGGCACGCCGGACAAGGGCAGCTTGTGTTGTTCGGCACCTTGAGCTGCAACCAGGCAGCCGTCAGCCACAAAAACTGCGCGGTTGCCTTGTGCCAGATGAGTGGCCATGACCGGATGGTGACGGTCTGCGGCAAAAAAAGTGACCGAGCCGGGGCAGTACCGGGCCATCGCTGCCACGATGGGGTCGGCTGCATTGAGCACCGCCATGCCTTGATGGGTGATGTTTTGCACGATCACGCGCTTCAACACCGCCAGGTCTTCCACGGTGGTGATGTAGTTCAGGCCCAGGTGGTCGCCGCTGCCCACGTTGGTCACCACCGCGACATCGCAGCGGTCAAAGGCCAGGCCTTCGCGCAGCATGCCACCGCGCGCGGTTTCCAAGACGGCGGCGTCCACGTCGGGGTGCTGCAGCACATTGCGCGCACTCTTGGGGCCACTGCAGTCCCCCGTGTCGATGCGCTGGCCGGCCACATGAACGCCATCGGTGCTGGTCATGCCCACGCGCAAGCCACTGTGGGTCAACAGGTGCGAGATCACGCGCACCGTGGTGGTCTTGCCGTTGGTCCCGGTCACTGCGACCAAAGGAATGCGGCCATTGCCGTGGGCACCAAACATATTGGCAATGATCGCTTCGCCCACAGCGCGCCCCTTGCCAAAAGACGGCGAGATGTGCATGCGCAGGCCCGGCGCCGCGTTGACTTCCACCACACCGCCACCACTCTCCTCCAGTGGGTGGTGGATGCTGTTGCACACCATGTCCACACCACAAATGTCGAGGCCGACCATTTGCGCCGCGGCGATGGCGCGCTCGGCGACGGCGGGGTGGACGTCATCGGTCACGTCGGTGGCGGTGCCCCCGGTGGACAGGTTGGCGTTGTGGCGCAGGCTCACGCGCTGGCCCTGATCCGGCACCGATTCAGCATGCAGCCCCTTGTTGGCCAGGCACGCCAGGGCGATGTCGTCAAACCGGATTTTCGTCAGGGACGTTGCGTGGCCTGACCCGCGGCGCGGGTCGCTGTTGACTTGCTCCACCAGTTCACGAATGTTCTGGGTGCCGTCACCCACCACATGTGGCGGGTCACGCCGGGCAGCGGCCACCAGTTTGTCGCCGACGATCAGCAGCCGGAAGTCATGACCCGGCAGAAAGCGTTCCACAAGTATTTCACTGCCAAATTCTTTTGCGATTTTGTAGGCCCCCAGCAATTGATCGAGTGACGCGATGTTGACGGTCACGCCTTTGCCCTGGTTGCCGTCTTTGGGTTTCACGACGACCGGCAGGCCAATCTCCAGGGCGGCAGCCCAGGCGTCTTCAGCACTTACGACGGCCCGGCCCAGCGGGACTGGCACGCCTGCTGCGTCCAGCAGCCGCTTGGTAAGCTGTTTGTCCTGGGCCACGGCCTCGGCAATGGCGCCGGTGACGTCCATTTCGGCCGCTTGGATCCGGCGTTGCCGGCTGCCCCAGCCCAGCATCACCATGCTGCCCTCGGTCATGCGCTTGTAGGGAATGCCGCGCGCGACCGCCGCGTCCACGATGGCCCCGGTGCTGGGCCCTAGGCGCACGTCTTCGTCCAGCTCCCTGACCTGATCCAGCGCCTGTTGAATGTCAAAGGGGGCGTCATCCTGAGCAGCCACGCACAAGGCATGGGCCAATTCAAGCGCCAGGCGGCCAACCGCCTCCTCGGAGTATTCAACAATAACCTGAAAAACGCCGGCCTCCACCGTGGGGGCTGTGCGTCTGAAGGTCACCGGACAGCCCGCCTGCGCTTGCAGGTCGATCGCGGCCAGGCCCAGCACATGCGCCAGGGTCACGCTGGCTTCATGGCCAATCGGCTGCAGGCTGCTGATGCCCGGAAAGCGGGAGCGAAGTCGCGCCTCAAAGCCTTTCTGGTCGGTGATGGCACATTCATGCGGGGTGCATCGCACCACCACTTCAATGGCCGTGTGTTGGGTCCACAGGTTCGGGCCGCGAAGCGCCCGGATACGTGACAGTTCCATAAACTCAGTTCTTCAAGGGTGATGTGGATTCGAACGTGCGCAGCCCCGCGCCAATCAGTTCGGGGGCGATGTCCAGGGCCCAGGCCGCAGCCACGGCGGCCATGACCATCTCGGGTTTGTTGGCTTTGCTGGGGGGCAGTGATTTCAGTGCAATCTGGGCCACTCTGTCTTGCCCCTGGGTCAGCACAATATGGTCGTTTTGTACAAATACGGCGCGCTCACCGCGGCTGCGGTGGTCGGCGATAGCCTCGTTTTCGGGGTCCAGACCGTAGAAGATGACCTGACCGTCGCACAGGGCCGCCATCTCCACGACCTGGGGGTCGGCCGCATTGAGGACGGCCGTGCCGTGGGGCAAGATCACGTCCACCTGGGTGCGCACCACGTTGAAGAGCTTGTCCAGGTCGTTGATGAAAAATTCTTCAAGCGACTCAAACCCGCTGACATCGGTCACCACACCGACCAGGCATTTGTCATAGGGCAAGCCCTCACTCAAGATCCCCCGGCTGCTGTGCTCGAACACCGCCACCTCGACCGACGGGTTGACGAGCAGGCGTTGCGCAGCATCCCAAGGCCTGCAGTCACGGGCCTGCACTTGCCGGGCTTTGAGAAAGAAGCCGTCTTCGCAGGCCAGGCCCACCTGTTTGCCGCTGATGTGGACCAGCCACGCGATCAGCCGGGAAATGCGGGCGGTGTTTTGGGTGCCGGTGATGCCCACCACCGGGATGCGACCGTTGTGGTGGGTTTCAAACAGATGCTCGATGATGGCTTTGCCAACGGGTCTTGCCTGGCCGCCTGCGGGCTTCAAATGGGCCAGCAGGCCGGGGCTGGCATTGACCTCAATCACAGCGCCGCGTTGCCCGGTTAGAGGCAGGGCAATGTCTTGCAGCACCATGTCGACGCCCGCAATGTCGAGCCCGACGACGCGCGCGGCCAACGTGGCTGCGGCTGCCACGCTGGGGTGAATGAGGTCCGTCACATCCAGGGCCACGTTGCCGTTGCGCTGAATCAGCACTGCAACGCCCGCAACGGGCACCGAGTAAGCGGTGAAGCCCTGGCGCTCAAGCTCAAGAATGATCTCGGCAGAATGGTGTGGCTCCACCGTGTTCAGGGGCGCGTCCTCGCCCTTGCCGCGCCGGGGGTCGGTGTTGATTTGGGTGTTCACCAGTTCAATGATGCTGGACTGACCGTCTCCCGTGACCCAGGCCGCTTCACCTCGGGCTGCCGCCACCACGCGGTTACCCACCACCAGCAAGCGGTGCTCGTTGCCGTTGATGTACTGCTCCACGATGACACTGCCGCCGCCCCGGCCTTCTTGCCGGGCCAGCTCAAACGCGGCTTCAATATCGTGGCGATCGCGCAAGTCCAGTGACACGCCGCGCCCGTGATTGCCGTCATAGGGTTTGACAGCCACCGGCAGGCCAATGTCCTGAGCGGCTTGCCACGCGTCTTCGGCGGTCTTGACCAATTGCCCTTGCGGCACCGGGACGCCGCACGACTGCAGGAGCGATTTGGTCAGGTCTTTGTCGCTGGCAATTTCCTCGGCAATGGCGCTGGTCTGGTCGGTCTCGGCGGTCCAGATGCGGCGCTGGCTTGCGCCAAAGCCCAGTTGCACAAAGTTGCCCTCGGTCAACCGGATGTGTGGAATGCCACGGTCGGTGGCTGCCTCCACAATGTGAGCGGTGCTGGGGCCCAGGCACTTGACGTCCACCAGCTCGCGCAGGTGGGCCAGGGTGGCCTCCAGGTCAAAGGGTTGATCTTCGATGGCTGCCATCACCAGGTCGCGGGCAGCTGCCAGTGCGGCGCGGCCCACTTGCTCCTGGCGCGTGCGAAAAGCTACCTTGTAGATACCCCGCACCGGGGTTTGCCGTGCTTTGCCAAATCCGGTGCGCATGCCTGCCAGGTTTTGCAATTCCAGCGCGGTGTGCTCGAGAATGTGCGCCGGCCAGGTACCTTCGCGTACCCGCTGCAGAAAACCGCCGCGCACACCGGGGCTGCAATGGTGCTCAACGAGCCCGGGCAACCAGGCCGACAGCCGCTCATAGAAACCCGGCAGGGTGTTGGACGGATGGTCTTCCAGTTCACCAATGTCGACCCAGGCTTCAATGACGGGGCGGTAGGTCCATATGTTGGGGCCACGCAGGTAGGTGACTCGCAGCAATTCAATGTTCTTCTTTGTCATGAATATCAACAGTTTTGGCAGTCAGGCACTGCGGGCGTGATCCCGGATAATTTGAGAGGCGCCGCTTCTGGGCACAAGGGGCACATGATAATTGTCATCCAAACCTGATATGCGGCGTTAAGGTGTCCGGTTGATAAATCTTTCCAGTCTGTTCCAACCTCCCGCGTGGCTGAAAATTCATTCAGGACGGTAGACAAGACCACTCCGCATCGCTACTGAAGAACCCCCTGGCCTCAATGACAAACGAAATTCGAGCAAATGAAACCTTGGTGAGCGACATTCCTGCGGGTTGGCGCCCGGATGCGCTTGCGCAACTCCAAACTGGAGAGAACGTACTGGCCGCGTTGGAGGTTGACCTCAATCAAAAACTTTTTTTTGTGCCAGGGCTGCTGCTGGTCACCGACCGACGGCTGTTGAGTTGTGGAGAAGATTCGATCTGGCAAGCCTGGGCGTACCAGCCGGGTATGGCCTTGCGCCACCATGACCACGCCGGGGTAGGCCATCTGGAGCTCCAGAGCCGAACCGGGCGCCTGGCGAGTTGGCGTTTTACCCTGGGGCACAACCTGCAGGCGATCCGCTTGCTGGACCAATTTCAGATTCACCTCGCCAGCCATGTCACCGGTCACCCGCCTGCCGTGCTGGAGGGGCGCCATTGCCCCACGTGCAAGGCACCCCTGGCACCCGACCAGGAAGACTGCCCGATCTGCACCAAAGTCATCCACACCCCGCCCTCCACCTGGACGCTGTTCCGGCTGTGGCGTTTTGCCAAGCCCTACAGAGGGCAGTTGTTGGCGGGTTTCATTCTGACGCTGCTGGGTACAGCGGCCAGTCTGGTGCCACCCTACCTGGCCATGCCCTTGATGGACGAGGTGTTGATCCCGTTCCAGAACGGCCAGCACATCGAACCCGGGTTGGTGGCGTTTTATCTGTCGGGGCTCTTGGGCTCGGCGCTGCTGGCCTGGGGTTTGTCATGGGCCAAAACCTACTTGCTGGCGCTGGTGTCAGAGCGCATCGGGGCCGACCTGCGAACCACCACCTATGAGCACTTGCTGCGCATGTCGCTGGAGTACTTTGGTGGCAAGCGCACGGGCGACCTGATGTCGCGAATTGGCAGCGAGAGCGACCGTATTTGCGTGTTTTTGTCATTGCACCTGTTGGACTTTGCCTCGGATGTGCTGATGCTGCTCATGACCGCGGTCATTTTGTTCTCCATCAACCCCTGGCTGGCGCTGGTCACCCTGGTGCCCTTGCCCTTTATTGTCTGGATGATCCATGCGGTGCGATTCAAGTTGCAAACCGGCTTTGAGAAGATCGACCGGGTCTGGTCGGAGGTCACCAGCGTGCTGGCCGACACCATTCCGGGTGTGCGCGTGGTCAAGGCCTTCGCCCAGGAAGACCGGGAAGCGGCGCGGTTTCAGGAGGCCAATAAACACAACCTGGCAGTGAATGACCGCATCAACCGGATCTGGTCCCTGTTTTCGCCCAGCGTGTCCCTGTTGACCGAGCTGGGGCTGCTGGTGGTGTGGGCCTTTGGTATCTGGCTGGTGTCCAGCGGCGACATCACGGTGGGCGTGTTGATGGCGTTCATTGCCTACATCAGCCGTTTTTACGGCCGACTGGACTCCATGAGCCGCATTGTGTCGGTGACGGAAAAGTCTGCCTCGGCGGCCAAGCGTATTTTTGACATTCTGGACCACGTTTCCAGCGTACCGGAGCCCACCCAGCCGGTCAAACTGGGGCGGGTCGAGGGTCGCATTGAGTTGAGTGATGTGAGTTTTCGCTATGGCAATCGCGAGGTCAACAAAGGCATCAGCCTCACCATTGAGCCTGGCGAGATGATCGGCCTGGTGGGGCACAGTGGCTCTGGCAAGAGCACATTGGTCAACCTGATTTGCCGTTTTTATGACGTGACCGAGGGTTCAATCAAGGTGGATGGCGTGGATGTGCGCTCATTCCCCGTGGCCGATTACCGCCGCAACATCGGCCTGGTGCTGCAGGAGCCATTTTTGTTTTTTGGCACCATTGCCGAGAACATTGCGTATGGCAAGCCCGACGCCACTCGCACCGAGATCATTGCTGCTGCGCGGGCCGCCCACGCGCATGAGTTCATCTTGCGCCTGCCCCAGGGCTACGACTCCATGGTGGGCGAGCGCGGACAGGGCTTGTCGGGTGGGGAGCGCCAGCGCATCTCGATTGCCCGCGCGCTGCTGATCGACCCGCGCATTTTGATTCTGGACGAAGCCACCTCCTCGGTGGACTCCGAGACCGAAAAAGAAATCCAGAAAGCGCTGGAGAACCTGGTGCAGGGGCGAACCACCATCGCCATCGCGCACCGCCTCTCCACCCTGCACCGGGCGAATCGTCTGGTGGTGCTGGACCGGGGCCAGGTGGTGGAAGTGGGGTCGCATGACGACCTGATGGCGCGCGAGGGCGCTTATTTCAACCTCTACCAGGCCCAGGCCCGCAACATGGATGTGGACATGGACGACGACAGACGGCGCTACGCCAGGGTCAACACCGAGAAAGACGACAAATGAACGCAAGCCCTGTCATCGCTACAGCGCCGTTTGAGTTAACCCGCCATGCGTTCGGGCGGCTCGTTTTGACGATGCCGCTTGGCCAGGTGTATGAAGGCGTGGTGCCCGTGCGCGCGTTTCCGATTCAGTCGCCCGAGGACGGCATCGCCCTGATGCACACCGACGGCCATGAAGCGGTGTGGATCGACCGGCTCGATGCCTTGCCCGAGCCCGCGCAGGCTTTGATACGGGAAGAGCTGGCATCCCGCGAGTTCATGCCCGAGATTCTGCGCATTGAGAGCGTGACCAGCTTCTCGACCCCGTGCACCTGGCATGTGCTGACCGACCGGGGCGACACCCGTTTTGTGCTGCGCGGGGACGAAGACATTCGCCGGGTAGGGCACACCATTTTGCTGGTCACGGACTCCCATGGCATTCAGTTCCTGATCCGTGACCGGGAAAAGCTCAGCAAGGAGAGTCGTAAGATTCTGGATCGGTTTTTATAAGAAATCGGCCTCTGGTCAACGTATTTTAATGGTTTTATTGTTTAATTTAATAGCATTTGAGTCTCCGGGTTTGGGGTGGTGGGTCGACTCCAATCACCCCACACGATTGAAGCCGCTATGCTTTGCAGCATGACAACATTTTTTGATTTTTCCCTGGAAGCGGTGACCGGGTTGGCCAGGCTGGACACGGCCCGTGCCCTGCAGGAAGATGTCGGCGCCGGCGATCTCACCGCTGGCCTGATTGATCCGAATCGGCATGTGAAGGCCCGCGTGCTGGCCCGCGAGGCGGCTGTGATTTGCGGTGCCCCCTGGGCTGAAGCCGCACTCAAGCAGCTGGATCCCAGCGTGCAGGTGAGCTGGCTCGTGGCAGAGGGGCAGCGTTGTGCCCCTGACCAGGTGGTGCTGGAGTTGTGGGGTAGCGCCCGCACGCTCCTGACTGCCGAGCGCACCGTGCTGAATTTTCTTCAGCTGCTGAGCGCCGTGGCCACCAAAACAGCCGACTACGTGGCGGCCGTGCAGGCCGTGCCGGGCAACCGGGCCCAAATTGTGGACACCCGAAAAACCCTGCCGGGCTTGCGTCTGGCGCAAAAGTACGCCGTTCGCACCGGGGGCGGCACCAACCACCGCATCGGTTTGTATGACGCGGTGTTGATCAAGGAAAACCACATTGCCGCAGCCGGTGGTGTCAGCGCGGTTTTGAAACGCGCGCTGGAAGTGGCGCCTACCGCCAAATTCATTGAAATTGAAGTGGAGACCCTGGCCCAGCTGGCGGAGGCCCTGAACGCAGGCGCCACCATGGTCTTGCTCGACAACATGGACCTGGCAACCTTGCGCGAGGCTGTGGCACTCAATGCCGGACGCGCCATCCTGGAGGTCTCCGGCGGTGTGAACATGGGCACGGTGCGCGAGATTGCCGCCACCGGCGTTGACCGGATCTCGATCGGGGCCTTGACCAAAGACGTCAAGGCTATTGACTTCTCAATGCGGATGCAGGAGCTGTGATGACTGACATGATCCCCATCCTGAAAGATGTTGAATACGACCAGCCTCAAGAGGCCGCGAGTGGCAGCGTCTGCGCCACCCAACACGCCTGGGCGCGCGTGCCGATAGAGCCTGGTCCGGAGGAGCGGGCCGCCCTCAAACACAAAATCCGCCGTTTGCTGAAAGAACGCAACGCGGTCATGGTGTCCCACTACTACGTGCACCCTGATTTGCAAGACCTGGCCGAAGAAACCGGTGGCATTGTGAGCGACTCGCTGGAGATGGCCCGCTTTGGCCGCGACCACCCCGCCACCACCCTGGTGGTGTCCGGCGTACGCTTCATGGGTGAAACCTCCAAGATTTTGTCGCCTGAAAAGCGCGTTCTGATGCCCGACCTGGACGCCACATGCTCGCTCGATCTGGGTTGCCCGATCGATGATTTCAGCGCCTTTTGTGACGCTCACCCGGACCGCACTGTGGTGGTCTATGCCAACACCAGTGCCGCCGTCAAGGCTCGCTCGGACTGGCTGGTGACGTCGAGTTGCGCCCTGGACATCGTGCGCGCACTGAAGGACAAGGGCCACAAAATCCTGTGGGCGCCTGACAAACATCTGGGCAGCTACATCCAGCGTGAAACCGGCGCTGACATGGTGATGTGGGGCGGCTCCTGCATCGTGCATGACGAGTTCAAGGCCTCTGAGTTGCAGGCGCTCATGAATGAATACCCGGGCGCCAAAGTGCTGGTGCACCCCGAATCACCGCCTGATGTGGTGGCGCTGGCCGATGCCGTAGGGTCGACTTCGGGCATCCTGAAGGCGGCCCACGAGATGGACGCCAAGGTGTTTATCGTGGCCACCGACAACGGCATGATGCACAAGCTGCGCACCCTCAACCCCGGCAAGGTGTTTCTGGAGGCGCCCACGGCGGGCAACAGCGCCACCTGCAAGAGTTGCGCACACTGCCCCTGGATGGCCATGAACAGTTTGGCGGGGCTGGCGCAGGTGCTGGAAAACGGCACCAATGAAATCCATGTGGACCCGGCACTGGGTCTGCGCGCACGCCTGCCGATTGACCGCATGCTGGCGTTCACCTCGGCACTCAAGGGTGGGCAGGACGCAGGCAGCCTGGTGCCGCTGATTGGGGCGGCTTGACAGGACCTGGACGTCCTCTCTCGGCGCATCTGAAATATTTCCTGGTGGAATTGGCTCTTGGGACATCCGTGCCCGCGCAGTGCCAGCCAGTTGGGCTGGATCGCCAGCAGCGGGGCGACTACTGCAGGACAGACATCAGGTCAACATCGATCTCGGGGCTCTTCATGAATTCTGTTTCAACTTCACCCGAAATCTCGACGGTGGCCTTTTCGTCGATTTGCCTCGTGCCAAAGAGCTTCTGGTCAATCTTGACCCGAATTTCTGCATTGCCATCCGTGAAGATATAGCGCTTGTTGCCCACTTTCCTGAGAATGTGCCCCTTCACGACCACCTTTTGATCGTCCACGGGTTTCTTGAGAATCTCCGCAATCGAGTTGGCCGGGAGCTGTGCTGCCGGGCCCACGTACTGGGCTTGCCCCACTGCGGGCATCCACATCACTGCAGTGGTAACGAGTGCTAAAACAATTCTTTTTTTCATAACGTCGGCCTTCAAGTTGTTAAATGGGTTTCACGTTTACGTTGCAAGCCGTAAGAGCAAATTGTATTTCTACAAATGTAATTGGATGATGATGTAGGTCAACCTGCGCAACATTTGCACTGGGCGGGTGATCGCTGGCAGCAGGGCTTCGCCTCGTGCCTCGCCAGGGATAATCGGCCTCCTTTGTCTACCCTTGCGGAGCGTGTGTTTGCGGGCCTTTTTTGATTTTCCCGGTGGGGTGGCCGTTGATCCCGGCACCTTGCCACCAAGCCGCTGGCATGCCAACGAGGTGACGGGCGTTTTGCAACAAGTACAGGCGCACAGCCAGGCGGGCCGCTGGTGTGTGGGCGAGCTGGCCTATGAAGCCGCTGGCGCCTTGGATGCCGCGTTGCGCACCCATGTCGGTCGTGCTGATGTTGGCCGACCTTCAGCGCGCCGAGGCGGTCGCGTTCTTCAACAGCGTTCGAGGCTGGCTCAGCGCACAGCCTGCTGCCAGTGTTCCGGCAAGCCTTCAGGCACCAGGGTGGTGGGCAGCGCCGATGCAGCCATCTCCGGGTAGTCGCGGCTGAAGTGCAGGCCCCGGCTCTCGTGGCGGGCCCGTGCGCTTTGCACAATCAGGTCGGCCACCTGCACCAGGTTGCGCAGTTCCAGCAGGTCACGCGTGACGTGAAAATGGGAGTAATACTCGTGAATTTCCCCTTGCAGCACGGCAATTCGGTGGGCGGCCCGCTCCAGGCGTTTGTTGGTGCGCACGATGCCCACGTAATCCCACATGAAGCGGCGCAACTCGTCCCAGTTGTGTGAAATCACCACCGCTTCGTCCGCGTCGGTGACCCGGCTCTCGTCCCAGGCGGGCAGGGGAGGAATAGCGGCGGGCGTGGCTTGCTCGATCACCTGCGTGGCCGCGCGGGCAAACACCATGCATTCCACCAGGGAGTTGCTGGCCAGTCGGTTGGCGCCGTGCAGACCGGTGCAGGTGGTTTCGCCAACCGCAAACAGGCCCGGCAAATCGGTCTGGCCGTCCAGATCAGTGATGACGCCGCCGCAGGTGTAGTGGGCCGCTGGCACCACCGGAATCGGTTGCTTGGAGATGTCAATGCCCAGCTCCAGGCAGCGCGTGTAGATGTTGGGGAAATGCTCTTGCAAAAACGCCAGCGGCTGGTGCGAGATGTCGAGGTAGACGCAGTCCAGGCCGCCTTTTTTCATCTCGAAGTCAATCGCGCGGGCCACCACGTCACGCGGGGCGAGTTCAGCGCGCTCGTCGTGTTTGGGCATGAAACGGGTGCCGTCGGGCAGCAGCAGGCGCCCGCCTTCGCCGCGCACGGCTTCGCTGATCAAAAACGACTTGGCGTGCGGGTGGTACAGGCAGGTGGGGTGAAACTGGATGAACTCCATGTTTTGCACCCGGCACCCGGCCCGCCAGGCGGCTGCAATGCCGTCGCCAGTGGCGGTGTCGGGGTTCGTGGTGTAAAGGTACACCTTGCCAGCGCCACCCGTAGCCAGAATGGTGTGGGGCGCGCTGAAGGTCAGCACTTCGTCGGTCACGCTATCGAGCGCATACAGCCCCAGGCACCGGTCATGTGCCAGGCCCAGCTTGGCGCCGGTGATCAGGTCGACCAGCGTGTGCTGTTCCAGCACGGTGATGTTGGGGTGGTCTTTGACGTGCCCGATCAGGGTCTGTTGCACGGCAGCGCCGGTGGCATCGGTCACGTGCACGATGCGGCGCTCGCTGTGGCCGCCTTCGCGGGTCAGGTGCAGGTGGCCGTCTTCCCGCGAGAAGGGAACCCCCATCTCCTGCAACCAGGCGATCGCGTGGGGCGCCTGCTCCACCACCAGCCGGGTAGCGGCCAGGTCGCACAGTCCGGCCCCGGCGATGAGCGTGTCTTCGATGTGCTTCTCGACCGTGTCGCCTTCCGCCAGCACGGCGGCAATGCCGCCTTGTGCCCAACTGCTGGCGCCATCGACCAGGGCGCGTTTGGTCAGAATGGCCACGCGGTGCGTGGGGGCCAGGGTCAGGGCAGCCGTGAGCCCGGCCAGGCCGCTGCCCACAATCAGGACATCAAAATGGCGGGTCGTAGGGTTCGCAGGGGTAGTCACGGGGGGGGAGCGGCTCACATGGGCGAGTACGCCAACCGGACGTAGATCGGGGCAAAAACTTCTGCCTGGGTAATTTCGACCAGCGTTTCCTTGGCCAGCTCCAGCAGCGCAATGAAGGTCACTACCAATACGGGTGTTCCTCGGCTTGCGTCAAACAAGGCTTCAAACTCAACAAAAC
Organism: Rhodoferax sp. OV413; assembly: GCA_943371745.1. Classification (GTDB taxonomy): domain Bacteria; phylum Pseudomonadota; class Gammaproteobacteria; order Burkholderiales; family Burkholderiaceae_C; genus Rhodoferax. Next base: position 15,310 of record CALRWE010000018.1, on the reverse strand, counting down.
GGCGGCCTTGCAATTTTTTGAGCACCATGCTCATGTGCTCGCGCACGGAGAGCTCTTCTCGGGTAATTTTGTGGTGCTGAACCAATTTTGCCCGCTTGAGGATGTCCAGCCAGGCTTGCTGCAGGTCAACCACGTTCACATCAGGGAAACGGGGCTGCAGCGACTGCTCGATGTACACCTGGGCCTTGAGAAAATCGCGGCCAAACTGGGGCACGGCGTTGAGGTTGGCCGCTGCCAGTTTCATGCGCTCGTACTCCAGCAGACGGCGCACCAGTTCGGCGCGGGGGTCTTCGGCTTCCTGCCCCTGGGCTACGTTTTTGGGCGGCAGCAGCATGCGCGACTTGATCTCGATCAGCATGGCGGCCATCAGCAGGTACTCAGCCGCCAACTCCAGGTTGCGGCCCCGGATTTCTTCAACATACACCAGGTACTGGCGCGTCATGGCCGCCATGGGGATGTCAAGAATATTGAAGTTTTGCTTGCGGATCAGGTAGAGCAGCAAGTCCAGCGGGCCTTCAAAGGCCTCCAGGAAAATCTCCAGGGCGTCTGGGGGAATATACAGATCACGCGGCAGATTGAAAAGCGGCTCGCCGTAAAGCCGGGCCACCGCCACGTTGTCCACCACCTCGGGCATGAGTCTGGCATTGGCGGCGCTGTCGCCAATCATGGCCTCTCCCGGAACGGACTCGGACATTCGATTGCTACAGAATAAATAGCTTTACAGCATTTAAATACGCTGGCCAGAGCCCTGTTTGGCTCTTAACTGGCATCCGTTTGGTAGACGTAGGGCTTTTGCTCCACTTCGGCTTGCCGGTAATCGTTCCAGGCGCTGCGGTCAACCGCTTTGTCCCACAGCAGGTCGCGGCCCTGGCGCTGCTTGGATTCCAGCGCGGGGTCTTTGGCCTTGAGCTGGTCGATGAACTGGGTCACCTCGGATTGGTATTTGGGACGGTAAAAAATATTCATGTGCTTGGCCTTTTGGTGTATTTTACGGGCTGGGTTGGGCTCGCTGGCGCGGCGGCTGCGCAGGGTCAATCCCGCTTGGGATGAAGGCGGTCCACCCAGTCCCGGGCGTCGTTGACCACGGGGCGCCAGACCAGCATGAGCAACAGAATGGACAAGGGCACGGTGGTGATGAATCCCACCGATTTGAACCCCACCGCGCCCAGCAGGCCCCCGACGAAAAAACTGGTGATCAGTTTGATGTGCAGCCGCAGCTTCTTGCGATTGGCCATCACCGGCGTGTCCTTGCTCAGGCCATTGATGTAGAGCAGCTTGCCCAACTCGATGCCGAGGTCTGTGATCAACCCGGTTACGTGGGTGGTTCGGATCTCGGAGTGCGATATTTTGGTGATGACCGCGTTCTGCAGGCCCATGATGAAGCACAGCACCAGCACCGTGAGCGGCACAAACAGGCCCGCAAAGAAGTTGATGCCGGTGCCAAACAGGCCAAACACCAGCAGCAGCAGCGACTCCAGCAAGAGCGGGCGGGCATAGGCGCTTTGAAGCTTGCGCCGCAGGGCCCAATTCACCATCCAGGCCGTCGTCATGGCGCCGCCCACAAAGGCAGCCAGCGCCAGCAGTCCCGCCAGGGCGATGGTGATATTGCCCAGCACCAGGTTGTCGGCAATGGACGAAACAATGCCCGTCATGTGGGAGGTGTATTGCCCCACGGCCAAAAACCCCCCCGCGTTGGTGGCTCCCGCCACAAAACTCAGGGTCACCCCCAAACGCAGGTTGGTGCCCTCCGTCCGCTGAACCGAGGTCCAGTCGCGCAGTTGGGGGATCATGGCCGGGTCGCGCTCTAGCGCACCCGCATGCCCGGCTGCGCGCCAGGGAAGGGTTCCAGCACGTAGATGCCGGGATTCGCTTTCTCATCACCATGGCTGGCGGCCAGCACCATGCCTTCGCTCACGCCGAATTTCATTTTGCGCGACGCCAGATTGGCCACCATCACGGTGAGCTTGCCCACCAGGTCGGCGGGTTGGTAGTGTGAGGCAATGCCGCTGAAGACGTTGCGGGTCTGGCCTTCGCCCACATCGAGGGTGAGGCGCAGGAGCTTGGTGGAGCCCTCAACCGCTTCGCAGTGGAGGATTTTGGCAATGCGCAGGTCGATTTTGCTGAAGTCGTCGATGCCGATGGTGGGCGCGATGTCTTCGCCACCGGGTGCTACTGATTCAGTAGCTTCAGGGGTTGTTTCCGTGCCGGCTGGAGGCTCAAACAATGCTTCAAGCTGCTTGATGTCCACGCGCTGCATCAAATGCTGGTAAGGGGTGATGGCGACAACGTTGGTGTTTGCGTTCCAGTCGTTCATGGGCTGACCCACGAATTTGGCAACAGCTTCTGCAAGTGCCGGCAACACGGGGGCCAGGTAGCGGGTGATCACGGCAAAGGTGTTGATCAACACCGAACACACCTGGTGCAGAGCCTCGTTGTTAGCCATGTCTTTGGCCAGGTCCCAGGGTTTGTTCTGGTCCACATAGGCGTTAACCTTGTCGGCCAGCAGCATGATCTCGCGGGTGGCCTTGCCTGTTTCACGGGCGTCATACAACTGGGCCATGGTTTCAGCCGCGCCCCGCACCTCGGCCAGCAGGGCTGTGCCGCTCTCGCCAAACTGGTCGGTCAAGCGGCCCTCAAAGCGCTTGGTCAGGAAGCCTGCGGCGCGCGAGGCAATGTTGACGAACTTGCCGATGAGGTCGCTGTTGACCCGTGCCATGAAGTCATCGGCGTTGAAGTCGATGTCTTCGTTGCGCGCAGACAGCTTGGCGGCCAGGTAGTAGCGCAACCACTCGGGGTTCATGCCCAAGCCGAGGTACTTGAGCGGATCCAGCCCGGTGCCCCGGCTTTTGCTCATTTTTTCGCCATTGTTCACAGTCAAAAAACCATGCACAAAGATGTTGTTCGGGGTTTTGCGGCCGCTGAAATGCAGCGTGGCTGGCCAGAACAGCGTGTGGAAGGTGACGATATCCTTGCCGATAAAGTGGTACTGCTCCAGACTGGGGTCGGCCATGTAGGCGTCGTAATTTTCGCCCCGCTTGCCCAGCAGGTTCTTCAGGGACGCGAGGTAGCCGATGGGTGCGTCCAGCCAGACATAGAAATACTTGCCCGGCGCATCGGGGATCTCGATGCCGAAGTAGGGCGCGTCGCGGGAGATGTCCCAGTCGCCCAGACCTTCGCTCTTGCTTCCGTCCGGGTTGGTACGCACCGAAAACCATTCCTTAACTTTGTTGGCCACTTCGGGCTGCAGGCGCGGTTTGCCGGACTCATCATTGCCTTGCGTCCATTGCTCCAGAAACGCCACGCAGCGCGGGTCAGACAGCTTGAAGAAAAAATGCTCCGAGCTTTTGAGTTCGGGCTTTGCCCCGGAAAGGGCCGAGTAGGGGTTGATCAGGTCCGTAGGGGCGTAGACTGCGCCGCACACCTCGCAGTTGTCACCATACTGGTCCTTGGCATGGCACTTGGGGCACTCGCCCTTGATGAAGCGGTCGGGCAGAAACATGTTCTTCTCGGGGTCAAAGAACTGCTCGATGGTTTTGGTCTCAATCAGCGAGCCGCCCGGGTTGTCACGCAGGTCCCGGTAAATCTGGCGGGCCAGCTCGTGGTTCTCGGGGGCATCCGTGCTGTGCCAGTTGTCAAAACCGATATGAAAACCATTCAAATAAGGCGCACGGCCCGCAGCGATGTCGGCCACAAACTGCTGGGGCGTTTTGCCAGCCTTTTCAGCCGCGATCATGATTGGCGCACCATGCGTGTCATCCGCGCACACAAAGTTGACCGCGTGGCCCTGCATCCGTTGAAACCGCACCCAGATGTCGGCCTGGATGTATTCCATGATGTGGCCGATGTGGAAGTTGCCGTTGGCGTAGGGCAGGGCGGTCGTGACGAAGAGTTTGCGTGACATGGGGTGGTGGCTTTCAGAAACAGCCTTTGATTTTAGTCGGGCACGGTCGATGGGTTCAGTGCAGTCAGCTGGTGCTTGGCCCGCGACCCGCGTGGGCGACCTGCAGCGCCTCAGCGCAGTCGCAGGGGGTCGCGACGGCGATCCTGTTGGCGCTCGGTTGGTTGGGCCCCCGATGGGGCATCCCGATCGACCCAGTCAAAGAACTGGCATATCTCCGCCTGCTGCCGCTTCGCGTCCGCGTAGCCCAGTGCCATCAGTTCACGGGTGTAACCGGATTCAAACAGCAAATAGCTGGCCAGCGCGGAGCCCTTGATGTCGGCTTTGGCCGATGACACGCCCACGCCGCCGAGCATGGTGCGCACTGCCGCGGGCAGGTCATCCACGTGGCGGGACGCAATGGCGTCCAGCCGCTGGGACGGCTCGATCATCAGCAACTCCACCGGGCGCAGGGCGCTGGCGCTGCGGGCTTCAGGGGGCACCAGGGTCAGGGTCTGGTTGATGCGTCGCATGCGCTCCACGTCCACACTCAGCGCGTCCAGAAAAATGCTTGAGAGCGCGTGGCCGGCAATCTGAGCCAGCGAGGGGTAGCTGCTGGTGGTGTGCAGATGCGCCTCATTTTTCGGCTCATGCATGCGGCCTGCGCCCACCACCAGGACCTTGGTCGCACCCAGATGAATGGCCGGCGATACCGGAGCGGACTGGCGCATGGAGCCGTCGCCGAAATACTCGTTTTGTCCATCCATGTGGAGAGACGTCGCCGGAAATACAAAGGGAATCGCCGAGGAAGCCAGCAGGTGCGCGTGCGAGATCCGGTCCCGCACCGCACGCCGTTGAGACCGGACCCAGGGCATGATGCGCTTGTCGCCTTCAAAAAAAGTGATGTGTTCGCCCGAGCTGTAGCTGGAGGCGGTCACCGCGAGGGCCCGAAGATGGCCCGCGCGGATGAGGGTTGGCAGACGCTCCAGCGGCACCAGGCGGGTCAGCAATTCGCCCAGCGGCGCATTGTCGAGCAAGGACCGGGGCTTCACGCGTCGCCATTTAGCGACCAGCCAACCAACCGACAGCAGCGTCATCCAGGTGGCGCCAGAGCGCAACATGCTCAAGGAATCGGCCCGGTAAACGTGGTGTGCCCGAAAGTTCTTCCACACCTCAACGATGCCGCGCACGGTGCCGTCGAAATCATCGGCCCCGCAGGCCAAGGCCGATGCGTTGATCGCCCCTGCCGAGGTACCCGTGATGATGGGAAACGGGTTGATGCCCCCGAGCACCCCGGCCGATTTTCTGATGTCTGCGATGGCTTCAAGTACCCCCACCTGGTAGGCTGCACGCGCGCCGCCGCCCGTCAGCAGCAAGCCGATGACGGGCGGAGTGAGGGTGTCGTCAGGCATGAATTCATTATGGCGGGCAGTCTGCAGGGCGCGTCCTAAAAGAGGTGCAAATCGGATGGATTTTGCGAGCTATGGGTAAAACGCAACACGTGCGCCAAGGGGTAAACCCGGATTCGCCTGCGCCGGCAAGGTCAAGGCAGTGTTGGCTAGACTATCTGCTTACAGGAGAAAAACATGGCAGTGACAGAACAGATGCTGATGGACGCACTCAAAGGCGTGGTTGATCCCAATACCGGGCGCGACTTTGTATCGTCCAAATCAGTCAAAAACTTGACAGTGAACGACGGTGATGTGACCTTTGACATTGAACTGGGTTACCCCGCCAAAAGCCAGATTCCGGGTTTTCGCAAAGCCCTGATTGCGGCTGCCAAGAGCGTGGCGGGTGTCGACAACGTGTCGGTCAACATCAATATGAAAATTGCGGCGCACTCGGTGCAGCGCGGCGTGCAGTTGCTGCCGAAGGTCAAAAACATTGTGGCGGTGGCGTCCGGCAAAGGGGGCGTGGGCAAGAGCACCACCGCCGTTAATTTGGCGCTGGCCCTGGCCGCCGAGGGCGCCAGCGTGGGTATTCTGGATGCCGACATTTACGGCCCCAGTGTGCCCATGATGATGGGCATTACCGGCAAACCTGAGAGCACCGACGGCCAGACCATGGAGCCGCTGGAGAACTACGGCGTGCAGGTCATGTCGATTGGCTTCTTGGTAGCCCAGGACGAGGCCATGATCTGGCGCGGCCCCATGGCCACCCAGGCGCTGGAGCAGTTGTTGCGCCAGACCAACTGGAAAGATCTGGACTATTTGATCGTGGACATGCCTCCGGGCACGGGTGACATTCAGTTGACGCTCAGCCAGCGCGTGCCCATGACCGGTGCCGTGGTGGTGACCACCCCGCAGGACATTGCCCTGCTGGATGCCAAAAAAGGCATCAAGATGTTTGAGAAAGTGGGCGTGCCGATTCTGGGCATTGTGGAAAACATGGCGGTGCACGTGTGCACCAACTGTGGCCATGTGGAGCATATTTTTGGCGCCGACGGCGGCAAAAAAATGGCTGCTGACTACAAGATGGACTACCTGGGTGCCTTGCCCCTGAACATGCAGATTCGCCTGCAGGCCGACAACGGACGGCCCACCGTGGTGTCAGACCCTGACAGCGATGTGGCAGCTATCTACAAGGCCGTGGCGCGCAAGGTCGCCGTGTCCATCGCAGCCAAAAATAAGGACTTTTCCAGCAAGTTTCCGTCGATCAAGATCTCCAAAGATACTTGAACCTGCTCTCTTCCCTACGCTACCTGGTGGCCTTGCACGAGCATCGCCACTTTGGGCGGGCGGCCCAAGCTTGCAACATCACGCAGCCGGCACTCTCCAATGCCTTGCGGGCCCTGGAGACCGAGTTCAATGTGGTCATCGTCAAGCGGGATCGTGCCTACGGCGGACTGACTGCTGAGGGTGAGCGGGTGCTGGCAACCGCTCAATCCATGCTGCATGAGCATGCCGTGTTGCAGCAGGAGTTGCACAGCAAACCCCAGGTGCCACGCGGGTCTCTGCGAATCGGTGCGGTGCCCACCGCAATGCCGATTGCGGCCCGCTTTGCCGCACTGCTGCAGACGCGCCACCCGGGCATCGTCCCGATGGTGCTGTCCATGAGTTCGCAGGATCTCGAACAAGGGCTGGATGACTTGTCCCTGGACCTGGCCCTGGGCTACACCGGCCGGATGGGTCTGCAGGCCAAACGGCTGGTGGCATGCCCGCAATACACCGAACACAATTTTTTATTGCGTCGCGCCGCCAATCCGCACCCCGCTGGTCTGCAGATCGGGCCGCCGATGACCTGGCAGGAAGCCAGTCGTTTGCCCCTGTGCATGCTGACCCCGGACATGCACAACCGCACCGTGGTCGATGCGGCGTTTGCCGCTGCGGGGGTGTCGGTGCAGCCTGCCCTGCAAACCAATTCCGTCCTCACTTTGGTCCTGAGCGTGGTGGCGGGCCAGCTTTGCAGCGTTCTGCCCGGCGCTCTGGTTGGCACCGTGCGCCATGACCGCGAGCTTGAAGCACTGCCCTTGACCGGCCCTGAAGTGCTCACACCGATCGGATTTATGTCGCATGGCACCGCGCGCCCGTCCCGCGCCTTGCAGGCCGCCTTGGCGTTGGCGCTGGATATGCAGTGGCTGGCGCACGCGAAGGCTCACTGTGGCTTGCTGGGGCAGTGAAAGGCGGGGGTGAGTGCGCTTTATGGTTGTTGTCAGGGAACAAGCCCCTCTCCCTGATCTCCAAGTTCCATCACCGGATTGAAGTAGGTGCCTATGAACCGAGCACGGATACATAGGGGTGAGTGCGCCGTTCGGCGAATCCATCCACCAAGAGTCCTACGTCACAAAAGAAGATCAAGGCAATCCCCAGGCCCTGCGTGAAATCTGCGCGAGTTGCAAACCGCAGAGCAAGGCCGGCAACGCCAAAAATGGCCCACCCCACCAGGTAGATGTTCCAGGCGCTATTAACTTTGATCATTCGCTGGGCCTCAGCAGCCTGGGTGGTTTCAGGCGTGGCCTTCAAGGCGGTCTGCAGCTGGGCAAGCTGGGCCGGTGTCCTGTAGCCGACCATGGCGCCTGTTGCAGTCATCAGCAAACCCATGACCAGGAACGGGATTGCCACACCGCGTGCAAATGCATCGCCACCGTCAACAACCAACCAGGCGCCGAACACCAGGCTTAGCAATCCGACCGGAAGGATGAAAACCAGTGCCTCGATTTTTTCGCCCTGAAAAACACCAGCATGGCTTCGAGCAGTTTGATGGTTACGTCCGTTGAATTCATCATCACTCCTGTTGAGGTCAATTAGATATTCAGATGGCCAGGCTCCGTGACGCCGACAACCCATTCTGGCGCCGCAAATGCTCAAGCGATTGGCCCGTCCAATCGCGAAACGCCCGGTACGGCTTTTCAGACCCGAGAAGAACCCAGACCGAACTGCGCCTTGATACCCGCCAAGAACGTGGCGTCGTCGGTGGCCCTGCGTCCTGCAAGGAGTTGCACGGCGTCTGCTCCAGCCTCATAGCGGAGCTGATCAGTCCCATCGGTCGTCGCCTTGAAAATGACCTCTGCCACCAACTCCGGCGGCGATGCCGTCTCTGCCATGGGCCCCATGGCGGACATCAGCGACTGGACGACGGGCTGGTACTCGCTCAGGGTGGGATCGTTGCTGAAGTCAAATGAGCGTCCGGCAAAGTCTGTTTTGACCATGCCCGGCTCGATGATTTTGACGCGCACGCCAAGGGGCGCGAGTTCGTAGTGCAATGCCTCGGACAGCCCCTCCACGGCAAACTTTGTGCCGTGGTAGGGGGTACCCAATGGGAACGTGACTTTGCCACCCATCGACGACAAGTTGGCAATGACGCCTGTGCGGTTGGCCCTGAAGTGCGGCAACAGTGCCCTGGATGTGGCCAACAGGCCGTTCACGTTGACGTCAAATTGCTTGCGAATTTTCTCCAGCGGGGTGGCCTCCAGGGGGCCGCAGGCGCCGTATCCCGCATTGTTCAAGAGCACATCAATTTTGCCGAATTTGGACAAGTCCGCATCGACCGCTGTCTGGATGGATGTGATGTCTTCGACATCCAGGCGCGTGACCAGCACGCGTTCGAGCTGTGTCAACTCTGTTTCGCGCTCCGGGGAGCGCATGGTCGCTATGACGTTCCAGCCCCGGGACTGGAAGAATTTTGCGGTCGCTTTACCGATGCCGCTGGATGCGCCGGTGATGAGAATGGTTGGGTTCATGTCGTTTGATCTCCTGAACCCGACTGTGAAGACGCACCCCACAGAAGTCACTGGCACGCGACGCCAATTGACTTTCCAAATGCGCCAGGCTGATTTCACATAACGAGCGGATTGACGAGCGGGAACGCCTTGAGCTGTTGGTAGTGCGTTTGCATATTCGCCCCTCAGCTCACAGGTAGGGTGCAGGCCATGCCCTGACTACACTCCATTTGATGCATTCCGCCCAAACGCAGCCTTTGCCAGACCCCCCCGTTTCTTACTTTTGGAGCAGCGACGCCATCCGCAGTCGCAGCGTGAGCAATGTCGTGCTCACGAGCCGGTTGGATGTGCCCGCGCCCAACGCCAGGCTGCTGGCCGACTGGCAACGGGAGGTGTCGCTGCGCTTGACGCTGGAGCCCGGCGATGTGGAGGCCTTGCCTCTGGCGCGGGCGCGCACGCGCTGGCCGGATTACCGCCAATGCGTGCAGGCCGTGGCCGACTGGACGCGTGCGCTCGGTCTGCCAGAGGTGCTCGCCGCCTCGGATGTCGCCTTGATGGCTTGCCGTGGCGCGCGCTACCACCATGACGGCGAGCAGTACGGCGGTGCGGCTTTCTGTAACCTGTTCCTGAGCGAGGATCGGGGGCTGGACTTGCATTTCTCCGTGACGGGTCATCGCGTTCCTTTGACGCGGGGGACGGTGGTGATCTTTGACACCGGCCAGCCCCACGCCGTGATTGAGCGCGGCAGCAGTGGCTTTGCTGTGGCCGACTTTTTCCCGGACCGGGATTGCACCCAGGTATTTTTGACCTGGGAGCTGCCGATTGAGAACGCTGATGTCGGGCGTGCCCTTCAAATTGCCTTTGATGTGGACCCGGCGACGGCGTTGGTGCTTGATGAAGAGCAAGTCCGGGCCGGGGGCGTGCGGGCCGAGGTGTGCCCGAAGTCGGGACGGTGGCGCGAGCAAGCGCCGGTTTAGGCTTTGCCTGGTGGCTGGCCCGTGCAGGGTTCTGGTTGCTTGGCTCTTGCGTGACGCGATGGGGTGATTGATTGGGCTGATATTGCACCGCAGCATTTAGTTTTTGAATCTCTCCATGTTTTGAATCAATTGGACGCTGATTGACGCAGCGCACACAATTCAAAAATTCAAAACCAATAATGGCAAAAGCCCAGGCGCCTCTGCGTCTTGCCAGTCCCTGACACCCCATGAATCAAACGCTTTCTGCCCCGGCCATCGTGGCCACTGTGTCGCTGGACGACATGCGCGAGCGCATCCGCCGCAAGAGCCGCCGCAAGAGCCGCCTCAAGGGGCGCCAGGTGGATGAGGTGTCGCTCTCGGAGGTGCGCGCGCTAGTGGGTCTGGCGCCGCATCGGCGTGATTTGTTGATCGAGTTACTGCACCAACTCAATGACGCTTACCGAGGCCTGCATGAGCGCCATCTGGTGGCTCTGGCCCGGGAGATGAATATCCCCATGGCCGAGGTGTATGAGGTGGCCACCTTCTATCACCACTTTGAGGTGCTGCGGGGCGATGACAAAGCGCCTGGCCTCACGGTGCGGGTGTGCAGTGGTCTGAGTTGTGAGCTGGCCGGCGCCCAGGATCTGCTGGCCCGCTTGCCCGCACTTTTGGGCGACGCCGATGTGCGGGTGATTCCGGCGCCGTGTGTCGGGCGGTGTGAGCAGGCGCCGGTGGCGGTAGTGCACCAGACGCCTGTGCCGCTGGCAACGCTGGAATCGGTCAAATCAGCCATTTTTAAGCCAAATGAGGCTCTAGACGGCGCATCCATTGCCTCGGGCGCTATTGAATTTATACCGTCTGACCATGTGGAGCGCAGCGTGTCGCCGGTGCCCCACGCCATCACCGTGGCGCCTGGCTACACCGGGTTGGAAACCTACCGCGCGACAGGGGGCTACGCGCTCGCCGCAGCGCTGGCCGGGGGCGAGGGCGATGTGGAGCATGTGCTGAAAAGCATGGAAGACTCCGGCCTGCGCGGGCTGGGTGGGGCCGGTTTTCCCGCCGGGCGCAAATGGCGCATCGTGCGCGAGCAACCCGCGCCGCGCCTGATGGCCGTGAACATTGACGAGGGCGAGCCCGGCACCTTCAAGGACCGCACCTATCTGGAGCGCGACCCGCACCGGTTTTTGGAGGGGCTGCTGATTGCCGCCCACGTGGTGGGTATTGACGCCTGCACCATCTACTTGCGTGACGAGTACCACGGCTGCCGCGCCATCCTGGAGCGTGAGTTGACCAAGCTGCGCGCCAACCCGCCTTATGCGTTGCCGCAGATCGAGTTGCGCCGTGGCGCGGGGGCCTATATCTGCGGTGAAGAGTCCGCCATGATCGAGAGCATTGAGGGCAAGCGGGGCGAGCCGCGTATGCGCCCGCCCTACCTGGCGCAGGTGGGCCTGTTTGGCCGCCCCACGCTGGTTCACAACTTTGAGACCCTGTATTGGGTGCGTGACATTGTGGAAAAGGGGCCCGGCTGGTTCAGCGGTTTTGGCCGCCACGGCCGCACCGGCTTGCGCAGCTACAGCGTGAGCGGGCGGGTCAAGTGGCCCGGCGTCAAACTGGCGCCGGCCGGCATCACGATGCAGGAGTTGCTGGACGAATACTGCGGCGGCATGCTGGACGGCCACACGCTCTACGCCTACCTGCCGGGCGGGGCGTCCGGGGGCATCATGCCGGCTAGCCACGCCCATGTGCCGCTGGACTTTGACACCTTGCAGCCGCACGGCACCTTCATCGGGTCGGCGGCGGTCATTGTGTTGGGGCATCTTGACAAGGCCCGCGATGCCGCCCTCAACATGATGCGATTTTTTGCCGACGAGAGCTGTGGCCAGTGCACGCCCTGCCGTGTCGGCACCGCCAAGGCCGCCCGGCTGATGGAGGCCCCGGTGTGGGACAACACCACGCTGGAGGACCTCAATGTCGTCATGACAGATGCCTCCATTTGTGGCCTGGGGCAGGCCGCGCCCAACCCGGTGCGCTGTGTTCAGAAGTATTTTCCCCAGGAGATCGTTTAAATGAACGCACCTGCCCAACTGGCGCAACTGGCGCGCCCCACCGTTGAATTCACGCTGGACCAGCAGACGGTTCAGGCCTTTGAGGGGGAGTCCATCCTCAAGGCGGCTGAGCGCCACGGGGTGTGCATTCCCCACCTTTGCTACAAGGACGGCTTGCGGGCCGATGGCAATTGCCGCGCCTGTGTGGTCGAGATTGCGGGCGAACGCACGCTGGCGCCGAGTTGCTGCCGCACGGTCACGGCCGGCATGGCGGTGCAGGCGACCAGCGAGCGGGCCTGCAAGAGCCAGAAGATGGTGCTGGAGATGCTGCTCTCGGACATGCCGGAGAACGGCTACAAGTGGGATGATGCAGGCCTGGCTTCTGACCGCGCAGCGGGGGGTGACGAGCCGCCACCTGTCGGGCAGCATGGGGAATTGAGCGATTGGGCGGTGCGCCTGGGTGTGACGGTGCGCCCGGAACTCAAAGCCCTGCGCCGCGAGCAGCCTGCTGCCGATGTGTCTCACCCGGCCATGGCCGTGAACCTGGATGCCTGCATTCAGTGCAACCGCTGCGTGCGCGCCTGCCGCGAGGAGCAGGTGAACGACGTCATTGGCTACGCCCTGCGCGGCGCGCACAGCGCCATTGTCTTTGACCTGGATGACCCGATGGGGGACAGCACCTGCGTGGCCTGCGGCGAATGTGTGCAGGCCTGCCCCACCGGTGCATTGATGCCCAAAACACACGTCGGTTCGCAAGTGGTTGACAAAAAGGTCGACTCGGTCTGTCCGTTTTGTGGCGTGGGCTGCCTCATGACTTACAACGTGAAGGACAACGTCATCGTGAGTGTGGACGGGCGCGACGGGCCCGCCAACCACAACCGCCTGTGCGTGAAAGGCCGCTTTGGGTTTGACTATGCGCACAGCCCCCAGCGCCTGACCGTGCCCTTGATCCGTCGGAGTGGCGTGCCCAAAGACCCCGCCGCGCTGAAAGACCTCAACCGCAACACGGCAGACTGGTCGGCCGTATTCCGAGAAGCCACGTGGGAAGAAGCCTTGGCGCTTGGCGCAGGATCGCTCAAACGCCTGCGTGACACCCATGGCAGGAAAGCGCTGGCCGGCTTTGGCTCGGCCAAAGGCAGCAACGAAGAAGCCTACTTGTTCCAAAAACTGGTGCGCACTGGCTTTGGCTCCAACAACGTCGACCACTGCACCCGCCTGTGCCATGCCTCCAGCGTGGCCGCGCTCCTGGAGGGCGTGGGATCGGCCGCAGTAAGCAACCAGGTCAACGATGTGGAGCACGCGGAAGTCATTTTTGTGATCGGTTCCAACCCGACCAACAACCATCCCGTGGCCGCCACGTGGATGAAAAACGCGGCTAAAAGAGGTGCCAAAATTGTCGTAGCCGACCCTCGGGGCACCGACCTGGGCAAGCACGCCTGGCGAAAGCTGCAGTTCAAGCCCGACACCGACGTGGCCATGCTCAACGCGCTGATTCATACCGTCATTGAAGAAGGACTGGCAGACGAGGCCTTTATTCGGGACCGGGCCAGCAACTTTGAAGCCCTGCGGGACAACGTCAAGCGCTACAGCCCGGAGGCCATGTCGCCCATTTGCGGCATACCGGCCGCCACATTGCGCGAAGTAGCGCGCGAGTTTGCCAAGGCCAAAAGCGCCATGGTCTTGTGGGGCATGGGCGTGAGCCAGCACGTGCATGGCACCGACAACGCCCGCTGCCTGATTGCCTTGGTCACAGTTACTGGACAAATCGGCAAACCCGGCTCCGGTCTGCACCCGCTGCGCGGCCAGAACAACGTGCAGGGCGCCAGTGACGCCGGCCTCATCCCCATGATGTACCCCAACTACCAGCGGGTCACAAATGAGGCAGCGCACGACTGGTTCGAGAATTTTTGGGGTACGAAGCTGGACGATCAGCCCGGCTACACCGTGGTTGAGATCATGCACAAGGCCCTGGCGCCTGACGCCGACCCGCACAAGGTGCGCGGCATGTACATCATGGGCGAGAACCCTGCCATGAGCGACCCGGACCTGAACCACGCCCGCCACGCCTTGGCGTCGCTTAGACATCTGGTGGTGCAAGATATTTTCATGACCGAAACCGCGTGGCTGGCCGACGTGGTGCTGCCCGCCACCGCTTGGCCCGAGAAGACCGGCACCGTGACCAACACTGACCGCATGGTGCAACTGGGCCTGCAAGCCATTGAGCCGCCGGGCCAGGCCAAACCCGATTTGTGGATCATTCAGCAGATGGCCTTGCGCATGGGCCTGGACTGGGACTACGTGGGTGACCACAGCGGTGTGGCGGCTGTTTATGAAGAAATGCGCCAGGCCATGCACGCCAGCATTGGGGGCATCACCTGGGAGCGCTTGCAGCGTGAATCCAGCGTGACTTACCCGTGCCTGAGCGCCGATGACCCCGGCGCGCCCACTGTCTTTTTGCAGCACTTTGACACGCCCGATGGCCGCGTGCACCTGGTGCCGGCCGACATCATTCCCGCCAACGAGCGCCCTGATGCCGACTACCCGTTCGTGCTGATCACCGGGCGCCAGCTGGAGCACTGGCATACCGGCAGCATGACGCGGCGCGCCACCGTACTGGATGCGCTGGAGCCGGTGGCCACAGCTTGCCTGTGCGGGCAAGACCTGGCCGCCCTGGGGCTGGTGGCGGGCGATGTCATCACTGTGCAATCGCGTCGGGGGCAGGTAGCCATTCATGTGCGTCAGGACGATGGCACCCCACCCGGCGCGGTGTTTATGCCGTTTGCTTATTACGAGGCCGCCGCCAACCTGTTGACCAACGCGGCGCTGGACCCGTTTGGCAAGATTCCCGAGTTCAAGTACTGCGCGGTGGCGATTCGAGCGGGGGGGGCCGTGCCACTGGCTGCGGGTTACGGGGCGTTGGTGGGCGGGTAATTCGGCCTGGAACAGATTTTTGTCACGCTTTCCAGAAGCGTGACAAATTTTCCAAACCCCGCAGCAGCGGGTGGGTTTGTCAATCCGGTACATTGCCCATCTATGTCAAATACCCGTCCTCAATTGAAAGTGGCCGTCATCATGCGGCGTGAGCCCATCACAGGCCCCATGAGCCGCTGGCAAAGCTGGCGCTGGGTGCTGGCCGACGTGGTGGCGCACGAAGATGGTTATGGGGAGAGTCCGCGCCTGCTGTTTAAAAACGAGAGCGAGGAACGCTGGTTACACCCCGGCTACGCTGTTGAATTGTTCACGGACGAGGCCGAGGGCTATTACCTTAATGTCA
>CALRWE010000017.1:0-34121 GCA_943371745.1 Rhodoferax sp. OV413 | reverse complement strand
ACCAGGGTGCGCATCTTCTCCCGCAACTCGACGGCAATTTCCTTGGCGCTGCGTTGGCGGGTGTTGCGCTTGCCAATGTCGACGTAAATGCGCCCGCCATTGGCCGTGATGTTGCTGTTGGTGTCTTTGGTCTCGGGGATGGTGCGGGCGAGTTCGGCAGCGCGCTCCATTTTGAGGCGCGCGTACTCGATGGATGAGGAGGCTGGCGTGCGCACTTCAATCATCAGGTTGCCCGAGTCTGCGGTGGGCAGGAAGCTGGTGCCGCCCCACTTGACCTGCAATCCGATGGCAGCTGCCAGACTGAGCACGGCGATGGCGGTCATCCAGCGGCGGTGGTGCAGGGCCCAGGCAATCAGGTGCCCATAGCGGTCCGACTGGTGGTCAAACCAGACATTGAAGCGCGCCAGCACCGCACTCAACCCTTTTTTGGGCGCCGTGTGGTGGTCCACGGGGTCGCCCCAGTAAGCCGACAGCATGGGGTCCAGGGTAAAGGAGATGCCCAGGCTCACCAGCACCGAGCAAGTCACGGTCAGGGCAAAGGGCCGGAACCACTCGCCCGAGACACCTGGCATGAACGCCACCGGAATGAACACCGCAATGATGGAAAACGTGGTGGCCGCCACGGCCATGCCGATTTCGGCCGTGCCCTCCAGCGCGGCCGTGCGGCGGTCCGAGCCGCGCTCCATGTGGCGCACGATGTTTTCGCGCACCACAATGGCATCGTCAATCAGCACGCCAATGGCCAGCGAGAGCCCCAGCAGGGTCATGAAATTGAGGGTGAAGCCGCACAGCCACACGGCAATAAAGGCCGCAATGACCGAGGTGGGCAAGCTCAGCGCCGTGATGAAGGTGGAGCGCCAGGAGTTCAAAAACGCGTATACCACAAAGATGGTCAGCACCGCGCCCAGAATCAGGGACTCGATCACGTTGTTGAGGCTGCGCTGCGCATCCACGCCCCCGTCGCGGGTGATGTCAATCTGCGTGCCGGGGTGGTCTTTGGCCAGCCCGGTGTTGACGTCCTTGACCACGCCGCGCAGGGCTGCCGCCACGCTCACCGTGCTGGCGTCCCGTGATCGGGTGACCTGAATGCCGACGTTGGGCTTGCCACTGCGGGTGCTGAGGCTGTCCACATCGGCAAAACCATCCTCGATGGTGGCCACCTGCCCCAGGCGCACCACCTGGCCGCCAAAACGCTTGATCACGATGTTTTGAAACTCGGCGGGTGACTCAATGCGACCCACCAGGCGGATGCTTTCCTCGTCCAGCCTGCCGCGCACCTTGCCGACTGGCGCATTGGTGTTCTGGGCCCGCAGCGCGCTCACTACGTCGCCCACCGACACATTGAATTCGCGCAACTTCTCGGAGCGCAGCAGCACCGACAGTTCGCGTTTGAGGGCGCCACTGATGTTGACGGCAGCCACGCCGGGCACGCCCCGCAGCTTGTCGGCCAGCACGTCTTCCGCCAAGCGCGAAATCCCGGCGTGGCTTTGCGAACTGGAGGAAAGGGCCAGGTTCATGATCGGTTGAGCCGAGGGGTCGTAGCGGCGGACCACCGGCTCGCGCATCTCGGTGGGTAGCTTGTAGCGCACGCTGGAGATCACGTTGCGCACCTCATCGGTGGCCTCGATCATGTTTTTCTTGAACGAGAACAGCACGTCAAACCGCGCGCTGCCTTCGGTTGAGTTGGAGTTCACCTCAGTGACGCCGGAGATGCTTTGCAGCGATTTCTCGATGCGGTTGACGATCTCGCGCTCCACCGTGTCGGGCGAGGCGCCCGGATAGGCGATAGTGACAAACAGGCCGGGTACTTCCACATCCGGGTTCTGGTTGACCCGCAGTTTGCTCAGAGCCAGCAGGCCCAAGGCCATCAAGGCGATGATGAGCACCACGGTGGCGGTGGGTCGCTTGATACTGAAGTTGGACAGAAACATGGTTATGTTCCCTTGCCGGCCACAGCGCTGGCTGCGGTGCCCGGCGGGGGGGCGACGGCTACCCTGTTGATCAGCTGTCCTTCCTTGAAGCTGGCGCTGGGGTTGCGCAGCACGATGTCGCCCTCGCTCAGCCCGCTGCGCACCTCATAGTCCCCCGTGCGCGGGTCGCGCGCGCCTAAAGTCAATTCCACCTGGTTCAAGGCGTTGGCTTTGATGCGCCAGACCGACGACTTGTCGCCGGTTCGCAGCAACACCGATTCAGGCAGCGTGAGCGCGTGGGCGCTGGCCGACTCAATCGTTCCCTCGGCATACAAACCCGATACGCGGGGCTGCATGGCATCCACGAAGCTCACCAGCACTTCGACCTGGCGGGTCACCTCGTTGGCACTGGGGTCAACCCGGGTCACCTTGCCGCGAAACGCCTGCCCCGCGTACCCATTGATGCGAAAACTCACCGGCTGACCGACGGCCACCACCCCGATCTTGTCTGCCGACACGCGGCCGGCAAACCGCATGCTGGCGGGGTCGATGACTTTGAGCAACTCCTTGCCAACGGCGGCCGTGTCGCCAGCCGACACCTTGCGTTCGCTCACCACGCCATCAAACGGCGCCCGCACCAAGGTGCGCTCCAGTTGCTGGCCGGCCAGCACCGCGCGGGCCTGGGATGCAGATAACTCGCTGGTCGCGCCATTGCGGCGCACTTCGGCGTCATCAAGCGCCTGCAGTGACGTCATGCCGGAGGCGCGCAGGGTCTTGAGGCGCTGCAGGTTGCGCTCAGCCTGATCCAGCGACTGCGCTGCATTGCGGGCGTTGTCTTGCGCCGACTGCAGGTTGTCCCGGATGGCGGTGGGGTCCAGTCGTGCCAGCACATCGCCCCGTCGCACGGCGTCGCCGTTGTCTTTGAGCACCTGCAGCACCACGGCCGAGATTTCGGCCCGCAAGTCGGCTTTGCGCTCCGGCTGGATCGACCCGGTCATCACCGGACCCGACGCCAGCGGCCGAGCCTGCAAGGTGATCACGTCTTCCGGGGCAATGAGCAGCGTGGCCGCCGGGGTGTTTGCCGTCTGTTTGGTGTTGTGATTTCCCGGGAATTTGTCGCAAGCACCCAAGGCGGTGGCCAGAGTGACAGCGATGAGCAAGCGAGGCAGCATGAAGATCCCCCTGGATCGAAAAAATGAATGGTTGAGTGCCGCGGCACGCGTGGCCGGGCTGAATGCGCCAGATCGTAGGGCAAGACGCGGTATTGTCCAGCAGACTTGCGACGAACTGCACCGTTGCGGGGTGAACGGGCGAGGTGCATCACCGGGGCGTATGCTGGTGCCCACGCCCAACCCGCACCCGGATTCAACCACGAGTTCAATATGACTGATCTTCCCGTTTCGATACTGACCACAGCCGATGCATTGAACCAGCACTGCTATTGCCGCACCTTGAGCCAGGATCGCTTGCGTGAGGAACTGGAGAGCCACGCGGGATTGCCCGGCCTGATGGACAGCATCACGCAGACCCGCCCCCATCTTTTTTCGTCCACAGTGGTTTTTTTGTCCCGCGAGATGGCGGATCGCATCGCCCGCACTGTCGCCGCCATTGAGCGTGTGGCCACGCTGCCGGCTTACCAGGCGCAGGCACTGGCCCGGGCGCCTGCGATCGCCCAGCACGCCTGGGGTCCGGTGGGGGCGTGTATGGGGTATGACTTTCATTTGAGCCCCACAGGACCTCGGCTGATTGAAATCAATACCAACGCGGGCGGAGCGCTCCTGAATGTGGCGCTGGCGCGGGCCCAGCAAAGCTGTTGTGAGGCGATGGATATGGCGCTCGGGCCCATGCCGCCGCCCGACACGCTGGAGGCCGATTTGTTCGACATGTTCATGACCGAGTGGCGCAGTCAGCGCGGCGATACGCCCCTGCGCACGGCCCTGATCGTGGATGACGCCCCCGATGCGCAATACCTCGCACCCGAATTCGCTTTGTTCCAGCAATTGTTTGAACGCCATGGCGTTGCTGCCTCTATTGCGGACCCGAGCGTCCTGACCTGGCGTGCGGGCAGGCTGTGGCATGGCGAGCAAGCGGTGGACCTGGTCTACAACCGTTTGACTGACTTCTACCTGGCCGAGCCCGCGCACGAGGCACTGAGACTGGCTTTTGATGCCGGTGCCGTGGTGCTGACGCCCGACCCGCGTGCCCATGCCCTGTGGGCGGACAAGCGCAATCTGGTGGTGTTGAGTCAGGACGAGGTGTTGGCCGGCTGGGGCGTGTCGCAGGAAGATCGCGACCTCTTGTCCGTGGGCGTGCCGGCCACCCGGTTGGTTACCGCGGAGCGGGCTGATGACTTGTGGGCCCAGCGCAGACACTTGTTTTTCAAACCCGTGGCGGGCTATGGTGCCAAGGCAGCCTATCGGGGGGACAAACTCACGCGCCGGGTCTGGAGCGAGATTTTGGCGGGTGACTTTGTGGCACAGGCTCTCGTGCCGCCGGGGCAGCGCCTGATCGAGGTGGACGGCGTGCAGAGCGACCTCAAGTTTGACCTTCGGGCTTACACCTACGCCGGGCGCGTGCAGTTGATGGCCGCACGCATGTATGCCGGGCAAACCACCAACTTTCGTACCGAGGGGGGCGGTTTTGCACCCGTGGTGGTGATTCCGACAGGGCTTGGGGCGCGTGCGGCGTGCTAGGCGGGCAGCACGTCTGCCGAGGCAGATGGGTGCTCGCGCCAAGTGGTTTGGGCGCCCTGGATCGCGTTGCGCAAGGCGTAAGGCGACACGGTTACGCCTTTGCCGGCAAAAATGATCACATTGCCCTCTTGGTTGGCCGCCACCTCGGCCAGATTGCTGTCAAATGAGCGGTTGATCCGGTCAATAAAGACTTCGTAAAACGAGTGGTCGTCATGCAGGTTCACGACCAGCACGCCTGGGGCTTCCAGCACGCGACTGCAGTCCTCGTAGAAATGCTGGGAGCACAGCTGCGCAGGCTGGCCCTGCTGGTCAAACCCGTCCACCAGCAGTACATCAAACACCTGTTCCGTATCACGCAAAAAGTCAGCGCCATCGGCTTCTACGACCTGAAACCGCTCACTGTCCGCAGGCACCTGGAACTCGCCTCGCAGGGCAATGACCAGCGGGTTGATTTCGATCACCGTGATGTGTGTATCTGGCAAATGTTGGTGGCAGTACTTGGCCAGGCTACCCCCACCCAGGCCGATCATCAGGATGTGACGCGGCGCAGGTTTGAGGCGCAAAAAGCCCATCATGGTTCGGGTGTAGTCCACGGCCAGTTCGTTGGGCTGGCTCAGCGTCATCTTGCTTTGCTCCTGATTGTTGGAGAAGTGCAGTGATTTGCTGTCAGGTTGGTTGTGTACAAAAGGTACGGCCTGGGTTGAACGTGGATTTTTCATGCAGGTGAGCCAAGGAGACTTGCCTTGGGTTTGAAGGGACAACCCCAGTATGCGCCTGTGCTGAGACTGGGAGAATCGTCAGGCACTGAATCGGACCAGAAAAAACCGCGCTCCTGTGGAGCGCTGACGTTGCCAATGACTGCCGGCGCTTTTTTGCGCGAGAATGACAGCCTTGGATATTCCTTCGAATTGATCTGATAGAGAGACGAAAATTGGTAAAGAAAGCAGCTTGGTTCGTGCGGCTCGGAGTGCCTGAGTGGTCCCGTTACACCTATGCGCGGCCAGAGGGTGACGCCTTGCGCCTGCTCGGTAGCGTCAGGCGCGGGCCCCAGATGGGGGCGCTCGCCATGACGGAAGATGGGCATTACGTGCAAGTGGTGGGGGATTATGTCACCCCGCTGAACAGCTCCCAGTTGACCCGTGCGCTGGCCAAGGCCAAGCCCGAGGAATTGTCGTATCCAGTGCAAAAAGCGGTCGTCCGGGTGGGGCCACCACCCGTGGTGACCATCAAGCGTCGCCGGACTTACGTCCCCATTTGACCGGTACCAGAAACCACATAAAAGCCAGCGTCTGCAGGGCCAGCAGGGTGGCCAGGGTCGCTTGAAAGGCCTCGGCCCGGGTCAGCCCTGTGGCGCCAAAGGCATCGACTGCAGCGCCAATGCCCCATTGCAGGCTGAATGCACCCACAAACACCACCAGATTGAGGGCGGTGTTGACCCGCCCGGACAGGCTCACCGCGAAGGCCGAACTCAGTTGTGAATAAGCGATATTGCCCAGACTGAAGGTGATCCCCAGTAGCGGCCATGCCACCGCCGGCGGGGCCAGCTTGAGAATGATCGACAGCTCGGCGACCAGCGCCAGACCCATGCCGAAGCGCAGCAGCATCATGGGTGTGATACCGCGCCTGGACAGCCAGCCCGAGCAGGTGGCCACAAACAGAAAACCTACCAGCATGCTCAGGGCCAGCCAGAGCAGGGTGCTCGCTGCATCCGAGCGGCTGGCGCCATTGACTTCCATCAGCCACGGCACCGCCCACAGGCCCTGAATCGCCATAAAGCCCCCGACGATGAAGCAGCCCTGGGGTGCAAAACGCCAGAAAATGGGATTGCCGTAAATGCTGCCCAGCGCTCGGATCTGTTGGCGAAACGACTCGCCCGTGGAGGCCGCAGCCATGTCCGGTACGGTCCACAAATAGCCCGCAGCCAGCACCAGCAGGCCAGCGCAGACCCAAAACACCCCCCGCCAGCCCAGCATCGGCAGCGCGGCTTCAATGGGGACGCTGGCCGACAAGGCGCCCAGCCCCCCCGCCACCATGATGGTGGCCGTGAGCGAGGGCAGGCGGTCGCTTGGAAACCACTGGCTGAAGGCCTTGAAGCTGGCCATCAGGCAGGCCGAGACGCCCAGTCCGATCAAGGCGCGGCCCACCGCCAGCGTTTCCAGTGAAGTGCCCAGTGCAAATAGTGCGCAGCCCAGGGCCGCCACCAACAGCAGCCCGGCTTCCACCCGGCGGGGGCCAAAGCGGTCCAGCAGCAGGCCCAGCGGCAATTGAAACAAGCCAAAAGCCAGAAAATAGGCCGAGGTCAGCAGGCCGAGCCCGGCCGCCGTGATGCTGAGCTCCTGCATCAGCTCCGGTGCAATGACTGCATTGACGCTGCGCAGCCCGTAGGATAAAAAATACCCGGCTGCGTAGGCCGGCACCAGACGAAACCAGAGGCGCAGGTGTGAGCTCACGGCGAGGACAGTGTCAATGATTCCAGCATCTCAGGCACGTAGGTCGACGTGAGCCAAGTAGAGATGACCTCTGCGGCCATCTCATCGGGGTTGCCTGCGGCTTCGCTCTCCTGGGCCACTTGCTCTGCGGAGGTGAGTACGCTGACGAACATCTGCAACACCGCCTGGACGCCTCCGCGCTCCAGGGCCGTGTCGCCCAGGCGCTTGAGCGCCTCCCAGGCTTGCATTTCTTGGGTCGTTGTCATGTTGTATTCCAGTCGGTGATTGGGGTGTTGGAGTGAGCCTGCTGGTTTGGCGCAGGCGTCTGTTTTTTGGGGAGGTCAGGTGATTTTGAAGACGGTCAGCACTTTTTTGGAGCCGGCTTTTTCCTCGTACGCAGCCCATTGCTTGACGCCCTTGACCAGTACGGATGCGCTCACGTCTTTGACGGCGGTTTTGGACTTGATTTTGGTGCTGAGCCAATCTTGCAGGTGCGGTAGCAGAGGGCCTTCTTTGCCCGTGGGAATGAGCATTTCTTTGCCCGCGACCGTGCCGGCCGGGGTAACAGTGATTTCAGTGGCGGGCATGGGCAGCTCTTTCAGTGGACAAGGGCCCTGATTATCCGGGCGAGCGCCCCCCAACGAGGCCAAAGCCCACTGGTGCCAATTTTAAGAGTCAAATTGGCCTCTGGCCGCTGTATCTAATGCCTGGAGTGCTATTTAAATAAAAATCAGACCAGCAGTTCCCGCTCGTAGGCGTGCAACGAGGGCATGCCGCCGGTGTGCAAAAACAGCACGTTTTCGCCCGGCGTGAAGAAGCCCTGGCGCGCCAGGCCGATCAGCCCGGCCATGATCTTTCCGGTGTAGACCGGGTCCAGCAAAATCGCCTCGGTGCGGGCCAGCAGTTGCACGGCCTCCACCATGGCTTCGTTGGGGATCGAGTATTTGGGTTGCCAGTAGCCGCCCACGCTCACCACCGCTTCGCGCGGGACGGTCATGCCTGTGCCCAGCAGGTCGGCCACGGCCTGCGCTTCTTTGTGCACCAGCGGCTCCTGATCGGCCGGGTCGCGGCTCACGCCAATGCCCACGATGGGAATGTTGATGTGGTTGCCCAAAAACCCCGCCAGCAGGCCGCCGTGCGTGCCTGAGCTGCCCGAGCCCACCACTACGCGGTCAATTTGCACGCCTTGCTCGAAAAACTGTTCTTGCAACTCTTGCGCACAGGCCACGTAACCCAGGCCGCCCAGGGCGTTGGAGCCGCCGCCGGGGATGATGTAGCCCTTGCGGCCCTCGGTGGCCAGTTCGTCCGCTAACTTTTGCATGGCGGCGGCCATGTTGCTGCCACCGGGCACCACGGTGAGCGATTCCACCCCCATCAGCCGAAACATGAAGTGGTTGCCACTGGCCGTCTCGCTGAAACTCCCGGGCACCCGTTCTTCAATCACAAAGCGGCACTTCAGGCCTTCCTTGACTGCGGCAGCGAGCGTGATGCGGCAGTGGTTGCTTTGCGGCGCGCCGCAGGTAATGAGCGTGTCGGCGCCCTGGGTCAGGGCATCGGCCATCAGGAATTCGAGCTTGCGCGTCTTGTTGCCGCCGGGGAACAGGCCCAGCATGTCGTCGCGTTTGATCCAGATCTTGGGGCCGTTGCCTTGGGGGCTCAGGGCGCGGGTGAAGTTGGGTAAAAATTCCAGCGGCGTGGGGCCAACGGAATAACGGCGACGTGGGAAGCGGGATAAGTCCATGGTCAGGGGGTCCAGGTGAGGTCGGGGTCAAGGGGGAAAATCGGACGCGGCAAACGGGTCCAGGGCAGGGTGGCGAGGTTGGGTGTGGTCAGGCCGGGGCAATCGACCTCCAGTATGCGGTCGGGTGGCGCAAATCCTTCAAAGGCAGCGCGAAAATGCCCCCGGCTCTTGACGACCATGGTGATCACGGTGCCCAGATCCACGCCCAGCACATCAAGTTGTGCCGGGTCAATCAACTGCTGGCGTTGTGAGATCACGGCCACCCGCACGCCACCCAGGTCCAGCAGGGCCGTTGGCCCCATGGCCTGCTGCGAGCCACTCACCATGCCCCGGCGCCCGACAAAATGGCCGTCAGACAGGGCCAGCACGCGGGCCGGGTGAGTGAATGCGGGCGCAAAAACCGCATCCTGGCTATGGCGGTTGAATTGTGCGGAAAATTGCGCGCCCACTCCCAGCGCATGGGCCTCGCTGGCCAGGGCGGCGTCGGTGAACATCCCCAGCAAGACGCCCTCGGCACCTGCGTCCAGCAGGGCGAGCAGGAGCGTGACGGTATTGCCACCCCCGCCGCCGCCCGGGTTGTCGGCCACGTCGGCCAGAATCAGGGGTTGCCCACCGGGGCGCCCGGCCAGCACGGCGGCGCGCACGGCATCGGGCAGGGGCGTGAGGGGTGAGACAAAGCGGTGGCGCTGCTGCCACACGGCCTGCGCGAGTTCGGTCGCCAGGGCATGGGCGGCAGCCCGGTTGCCGTTTTGCGCGCTCACCACCACTGAAAAACCGCATTTGCCACAGTCTGCCAGGGCAAACCCGCCGCACAGCGACACGTTCAGAATCGGCCCACCTACCCGGGCCTGCCCCAGCGCCATCAGATCACCATAGGGCGAGCCGGGGGTGATCAGTTGCGTGGTGGCCGGGGGCACCAAGGGCAGTTTGACGTGTTCCACCACACCAGGGCCGTGGGCCAGCAGCGTGTGCAGAAGTTGCGCGGCCTCCTCGCCGCGCTCGCGCAGATCGGTATGGGGGTTGGTACGGTAAGCGACAAAACCAGACAGGGCATCGGTCATGCGTTTGGACACGTTGGTGTGCAGGTCCAGCACGGCCAACACCGGCACCTTGGGCCCCACGAGGTTGCGGATGCGTTCAAACAACGCGCCATCGGGGTCGTCGCATTCGGTGGTCAGCGCGGCACCGTGGGATGAGATGAACACGGCGTCCAGCGGGCCGGCGGCCAGCAGGCGCGCTTCGATGTCGTGGGCGACGGATTCGAAGTAGCTGTGCAGCACCGGGCCGCCGGGCTGGGCCGCAGCCAGGCGCAGGGCCACGGGTTCCCAGGGCCCGAGCCGGTTCATGGCGGCCACAAAGCCGGCAGTGTCGGGAAGGGTGCGGGGATGCTCGCGCTGGAGTTCGGCTTGCAGGGCGTCACCCGCCAGGTCCATGCCCGCCAGGAAGCTCTCGGCTGTGCTCAGTGGCGCCCAACGATTGCATTCAATGAAGAAGCCGCAAATACCGACGCGCAAGGGGCGGGGCGCAGGTCGCACTGCAACATTCACGCGTGATCCTGCGCAAGGGGTTCGAGCGCCACGCTGCACAGCCCGGCCAGCGCGCTGCGGTGGATCGCCATGGCGCCTGCCAACGCCTGGTCGCGCCAAGCGGCGTCGCGGGGGCAAAAGGCGTCCATCATCTGCTGGCGCACCCCATCCCCCAGCGCCGATAGCGGCGCGCCGCGCTGGTGCAGCCAGTTGTCGGCCAGCAAGGCCGCCAGTACCTGGGTCTCGGGGGCGGTGCCGACCTCGGGGCAGACCGACACCACCTGCGCTTGCGGGCACAGGCCACCAAAGGCCATGCGCACATTGCCGTCAATCACCGCCGAGGCTGATTCGCCCTGGGCCGGGGATGTGACATCGGGCCCCAGCCAGGCGCGTGCCAGTGCCAGCTCGTTTGATCCGGCAGGGTGGCGGCAGATCAGCTCGGTATGGCCCACCGGTCCCAGACCGGTGTGGTGGTCCAGCACGCAAATGACGCTGGCAGCTTGCAGGTAGCGGCCTGCGATGTCGGCCAACTGGCGGTTGGACCAGCACAGGCACTGACCGCCATAAAAAATGCCATCCGGGTGCGTGTACTGGCCGCCGGTGATGGCCGAGGCGGCTGCGGCCTTGCCCACACGCGCCATGTACGCCAGCAGCTGCTGCTGCACTTGCCCGAGTGCCGCCGGGGTAAGCGTCTCGGGCAGGATCAGGGCGTGCACTTCTTCGTAGCCTGGGTTGCTGGGTAGCGGGCGCGAGAAGTCCAGGTAATTGCGGTTCAGGTCGATGTTGTCTTCATTCACCCGGCGCACCCAGGCAAAGCCGTAAGGATTCAGGCCGTGAATCAACAAGGCAGCGGTATCCGCTGGCAGGGCGCGGGCGGTGTGTTGTAAAAAGCCGATTTGCGCGGCGCTGCCCTGGTAGCCTTCCACGCCGTGCGTGGCGCTGATGAGCACCAGCACGCCGCGGGCGTCGCGCGGGCCCAGCCAAGCCAGATCGATGGCGAGTTCGGCCCCATCGGGGCCACGCTGCGGATGCGGCAGGCTCTCCAGTGCGGCGCCGGCCAGAGTGGCCTCGGCCAGAAACTGCTGGCGGGCTGCGGCGTAGTTTGGGGCGTAAGGGCTTGCGCTTTGGAAATCTGGGGGGCCTTGGGGCGCGTGGGCTGGCCCGGGTTGTGCCGCATGCGCGCCTCGATTTTCGGTGTCTGGCACGGCTTACTCCGGCTTGATGCGGCTGGTCACCGGTTTGTACAGCGCCTGCTCTGCCGCAATAAAGGCCCTTGACTGGGCTGGCGTCATGAGCGAGGGCAGGTCGGAGGCCAGCCGAACACGCGCCTCCTTGAGCGCGGGCACCATCAGCGCGGTGTTGATGGCGGTGTTGAGCCGCTCCACCACGGCGGCGGGGGTGTTGTTGGGTGCATAAATAAAAGCCCACACACTCATCTGGAGGCCCTTGAGTGCGGTGGATTCGGAAAAAGTGGGCACGTCCTTGATCACCGGCACCCGCTCGGCCGCCGATACGCCCAGCGCCTTGATCCGCTTGTTGGCGATCATGGACGCGGCATTGGCCGCCGTTGTGATGCCCATGTCCAACTGTCCGCCGATCACATCGGTGATGATTTGCTGGCCGCCCCGGTAGGGAATGTGCACCATGAACATGCCCGCGCGCTCCTTGACCACCTCCCCCATCACATGCGCAAACGAGCCAATGCCGGCCGAGCCAAAGCTGTATTTCCCGGGGTTTTTGCGCACCAGGGCCACCAGTTCGTCCATGGTGTTGGCCAGAAAATCCGGGCGCACCACAAACAAAATAGGTGAGCTGCCCGCCAGCGCCACTGGCAGCATGTCTTCGGGCTTGTAGCCCAGGCTGGGGTTGATCAGGGGCACCAGCAGGCTCTCGCTCATGCCGCCGTAGAGCAGCGTGTGGCCATCGGCTGGCGCGCGAATGAGTTTTTGCACGGCCAGCGCGCCACCGGCACCTGCCAGGTTTTCCACCACCACGGTCTGGCCCATCAACTTGCCCAGTTCGGTCCCCAGCATGCGCGCGCCCACATCAGACGCGCCCCCGGCCGTGAATGGCACGATCAGGGTGATGGGTTTGCTCGGGAAGCTGGCCTGGGCCCAGGCCAGGGGCGCGACCAGGGTGGCTGCGCCTGCTGTCAACACATGGCGGCGGGTGGCCAAGGTAGGGCAGGGCGAGACAGGAGACGCTGCAATGGGCAAGTGGCGCATGGAAACTCCAGGTTGAATCAAGTTAAGGGTTCATCGTAGGAGATAAGCGCGTTGCGTTAAAGTGCAATGCTTGCCAACTTAGAGGGTTTTTTCGCCATGCCTTTGCCTGCCAAAACGGTCTCCCCCTTGCTGTGTGTTGACATTCTTTGGGGGCCTGAGGTGTTGGCGGGTGCTGCGGTGGCGGTGGTGGATGTACTGCGCTGTATCAATCTGGTGTCTGCCATGCGCACGCCGCGCGTCACCGACCCGGTGACTTGGCGTTGGTGGTGCGCCAAAGGGGATCGGGTCCCCCGGGCCCTGCCGCATGCGGTGCCATGGCGGGGGCTGGCCGCCATGGTGGTGGTGCCCGGCTGGCACGCGCAAAGCGGGCCGCACCTTGATCAGCTGGTTCAACAGGCCGCACCGTCCGCACGGCGTCTGGCGCAAGTGCATGCGGCTGGTGGGCTGGTGGCCGGGCTGAGCACGGGCGCGGCCCTGCTGGGCGAGGTGGGCTTGTTGCAGCGCCGGGCCGTGGTGCCCTGGCCCTTCGTCGGGCCGGTGTTGCGTCGCGCACCGGGCGTGACCTTGCTCACCGACCGGTCCTGGACCGAGGATGATCGGGTCTGGACCTGTGATTCCCCGGTGCTGGCCACCGAAGTGGTGCTGGACATGCTGCGTCACACCCCGGTGGCCGAGCTGGCGATGGCCGCAGCCCACGTGTTTTTGCACTCCGATGCCCGTCAACAAGTGGCTGCCGCCATGGCACAGGGTGGCTTGCCCCGCAGGTTACCCGCCGGTGCACTGGAGCGGGCGCGCCGCTGGCTGGAGGACCACATGACCGAGCCTTATAGCCTGAGTGCCACGGCGCAGGCAGCTGCCACCAGCCCGCGCACCTTACTGCGCCACTTTGCTGGCGCCTACAACCAAAGCCCGCTGGACTATTTGCACGGCTTGCGCGTGGCCCGTGCCCGGGTGCTGCTGGAGACCACCTATGTGAGTGTGGAGCAGGTCGCGCAGATGTGTGGTTATCAGGACACAGGCACCTTCAGGCGGCTCTTTGCCCACCAGACCGGTGAGTTGCCCGCCGCCTACCGGGCGCGTTACAGCCTGCGCACCAGCCGCAAGCGCTGGGTGGGGGCGGTATGAGGCTATTTGGGGGTCAAATTGACCTCTGACCGGCGCATCTATTGCGTTCGAAGCTATTGAATTCGCACTATTTACGCCGGTCCTGCTCCGCTTTGGGCGGTCTGGTGCCAGGCGTTCATGTCTTCGACCAGCAGGCACATTTATGGTGGTGGCAGTGGCTTGCCCGGGAGTCGCTCTGCAGCGAGAATTACGAAGGTTTCTACGTGGATTGGTGGCCGATCAAAGCTACGATACTGGCCAGAAGTCGCTTGAAATGTTTATCCGATTTCCAAATCACGTCAACCCAGCTCTCAACTACAACATCAGCAGCAGGCAATCATCTCATGAGTAATTACAACGCAGTCTCAGCAGGAAATACGGCAAATGCGCCAAAAAGCACAGGCCCCTATTCACAATCCGTCGCGTTCTCTCACTACAACAATCTTGCAGCTCAGCTGCCTGTCGATCCAAAGACTGGTGAAGTGGTGGCCGGCGGTGCCAAAGAGCAAGCCCGGCAGTGCTTTGAAAACATCAAGGCCATACTGGAAAGCATCGACCATGTGATGGACGATGTGGTCAGGCTCACTACATTCGTCACGAACATTTCGGATATGGATGCTGTAGATGAAGTTTTTACAACGTTCTTTTCAGCCTATGTTCCTACCCGGACAACCCTTGCCGTTGCCGCTTTGCCCTTGGGTGCATTGGTGCAAATTGAGGCCCTCGTATCCAACGGCGAAGGCACTATTCCGCAAGCGCCACAGGCCGGCGACCTCATCAAAGTGGCAAGAAATACGGAAAGTGCACCAAGAAATTCTTTGTCGACGCAAACCGTCGCTTTCTCACACTACAACAATATCTCAGCCCAATTGCCTTTGGACCCCAAAACGGGTGAACTGGTCGCGGGTGGTGTCAAAGAGCAGAGTGAGCAGTGCCTGAAAAACATCCAATGCATTTTGGAGAGTATCGACCATGTGATGGACGATGTGGTCAGAATCACCTTGTTCGTGACAAACGTTTCTGACATTGAAACTGCGACCGCAGTTTATAAAACATTTTTCCCGGGCTATGTGCCTGCGTTGACGGCCGTGGTGGCTTCAGCTTTGCCGATGGATGCATTGGTGCAAATCGAAGCCGTTGTGTCACACGGAGACGGCACACCCCCGCAAGCGGTTGAAGACGCGCGCAACATCGTCATCAAAGCAAACAATACGGACAATGCGCCAAGAGGCCCCTCTTCACAAACTGTCGCCTTTTCTCACTACAACCATATTTCAGCGCAATTGGCTCTGGATCCAAAAACTGGTGAAATGATCGCTGGCGGCGTCAAGGAACAGGCGGGCCAGTGCCTGAAAAACATCAAGGCAATCGTGGAAAGTATCGGCCACGTCATGGGCGACACAGTGAAAGTAAATATCGCACTTAAAAACATCGAGGATACGGCAGCGGTGGACGAGGTTTACACCACATTCTTCCCGGGCGGCATTCCTGCCCGAAGAACAGTTGGCGTATCTGCGTTGCCCGGAAATGCATTGATCCAAATCGATGTTGTTGTCTCAAATGCCGAAGGAACACCGCCCAAAGCATGACAGGCATTGGCCTGTGAATAAAGGTGCTATCAAAGCTGACTGGCCATGAGCAAGGGGGGGCGGCCGGGAGGGTCGCAGGCGCGCGCTATTGCAGCAGGGCAGGTTGATCCAGCGACGGCAGAGATGCCTCTGTCACCCAGTCCGGCCACACCGCCACGGGCCAGCCGGCTTGGGTGCACTGTTCAAACACAATGCTGAGCCATTGGCGAAGTGGCTGTTCCTGGAGGGCCAGGCGGGTCTGACAGTTGGGCAAGCTGCCTTTGAACGTCAAGGTGGTCTTGTCGGGTGCCTGGTTGATATCGATAGCCGCCACCAACCATTGCTGGCTTGCGGCGCTGGCCTGCACGGCGGGTTGCACGGGCAGTTGCGCTCTGGCCGCTTGTTGGGCAAAACTCTGAATCACATCGGCCTGCAAGCGCCGACTGTGCGACAGCTGGGGTGTTGGATCGTCCAGGCTGCGGCACAAATGGCTGATCAAGCGATGCGTCAAACGCTGGGTCAACCAGAGAACGACCACCTCCCCTGGGGCAAGTTCACCGGTGAGGCGAAGGCGGTCTTCGACCTCGATGTACTGCGTGGTGATTCGCTGCAGGTCTGGCATGGGGTGAATGTTCCCTCGGGTTACGCCAACAGCAGCACATTCATCCCGGCCAGGCTGTTGTCTGGAACGCCCACCACATGGATGACGTTTTCCTCGCCCTCGGTAGCACCCAGGTGCAGGTACGCGCCTGGTCCCAGAGGCTGCCAGCCCATGGCTTCTCCGGCCAGCGCCTGTAGCTCAGCCTGGCTGGCGGCGTCCAGTAATGTCAGGTGGTTCTCGCAAAACTTCAGGTATGGGGGCATGGTCAGTATCAATTGAGCGTCAGCGTTTCACTGGCTTGCGCGCAGCGGGGTCGGTCGACTAGTTTACCGAAACCGCTGCGGGTTAAGTTAGCTGAATACGCCGCCGTATTGCTTGCGCAAGTCGCCTTTTTGAACCTTGCCGGTGCCGCCCACGGGAAGCGAGTCGACAAAAATCACGTCATCGGGCACCCACCACTTGGCCACGCGCTCGGCCAGGAAGGCCAGCATGTCGTCGCGTTCCAGGGTTTGGCCGGGCTTGCGCACGATGAATATCAGGGGCCGCTCGTCCCACTTGGGGTGTTTGACGCCAATGACGGCGGCCATGGCCACGGCCGGATGGCCCATGGCGGCGTTTTCCAGGTCAATCGAGCTGATCCACTCGCCGCCGGTCTTGATGACGTCTTTGGCGCGGTCCCGGATTTGCATCATGCCCAGCGCATCAATGGTGGCAATGTCGCCGGTGGGGAACCAGCCATCGACCAGTGGCGAGACTTCGCTTTTGTAGTAGCCGGTCACGATCCATTGCCCGCGCACCATCAGTTCGCCTTGCGTGACACCATCGCGCGGCAGGGTCGCGCCGGTGTCGTCCACGATCTTGATCTCCACGCCAAACACCGATCGCCCCTGGCGGGCGATGATGGCGTGGCGTTCGGCGGGGGGCAACGCCAGGTCTTTGGGGGTGAGCGAACTCATGGTGCCCACCGCGGTGGTCTCGGTCATGCCCCAGCCGTGGCGCACCTCCACACCGTACTCATCAGCAAACTTGGCGATCAAGGACACCGGCATGGCCGAGCCGCCCACGGCGGTGCGGCGCATGGTGGAGAAGCGCAGGCCGTGTTGCTCCAGGTGTTGCATCAGGCCAAGCCAGATGGTGGGCACACCCGCACTCACCGTGACCCGCTCGGTCTCCATCAGTTCATACAGGCTGGCGCCGTCCAGACGCGGGCCAGGCAAGACCAGTCGGGCGCCGCCGATGGGTGCCGCGTAGGGAATGCACCAGGCATTGATGTGGAACATGGGTACCACTGGCAGTACGGTGTCTTGTGGGGAGAGCGACAAAATGCCGGGCAGGCAGCCCGACATGGCGTTGAGCACAATCGCCCGGTGCGAGTACAGGGCGCCCTTGGGGTTGCCGGTGGTGCCCGAGGTGTAGCACAGGGCCGCGCCGGTGCGCTCGTCAAACTGGGGCCACTCGAACTGCTCGCTGTGTGGGGCGATGAGTTCCTCGTAGCACAGCACATTGGCCACGCCCTCAATCGCCACGGTGTTGGCCGAGCCGCTCAGGCAGACCCAGGCCTTTACCTGGGGGCAATGCGCGACAATGCCTTTGACCAGCGGGGCAAAGGTGGTGTCAAACAGCACCACCTGGTCTTCGGCGTGGTTGATGATGTAGATGAGTTGCTGGGCTTGCAGGCGGGGGTTGCAGGTGTGCATCACCATGCCGCTGCCCGATACAGCGTAATACGCTTCCAGATGGCGGTGGTTGTTCCACGCGATGGAGCCTACGGCGCTGCCGGGCTCCAACCCCAGGCTCTTGAGGGCGTTGGCCAGTTTGCGCGAGCGCGCGGCGCATTGGGCGTAGGTGTATCTGAACAGCGGCCCGTGCGTTTCGCGCGAGACCACTTCCACGCTGCCGAACTGGGCGGCGGCATGTTCGATGATGTTCGAGACAAGTAACGGGCAGTCCATCATGAGGCTGGGTTGAAGCATGGTGCATATCTCCTGAGTGGGGGGTGAACAGGAAGCCCACGGCTCAACGGTCGCGGGGGTTCCTGGCGTGAACCGAGGGCGCCAGCATACCCCCAAGCCGGTGTTTGGCGTGTTGATCGGTGTCGCCTTGGGCGCTGGTCGGGCCGGTGAGACAATTCCGCTCATCTTGGCAAGTTCTGCCACCCCTGCCCCCAGCCCTTCACCGGAGTGACTCATGTCCACGCCAACACCAACATCCACGCAGCGCGCAGCCCTTCCTTCCAACATCAACCTTTTTGAGCGCGGCTGGCTGTCGTCCAACAACATCCTGATTGACAGTGCCGAAGGCTCGGCGCTGATTGACAGCGGCTACGTCACCCACTCGGCGCAGACCCTGGCGCTGCTGGATGACGCGCTGGACGGCGACAACCTCGATGTGCTGGTCAATACCCATTTGCACAGCGACCACTGCGGTGGCAACGCCGCGCTGCAAAAAGCCTACCCCGGCATGACCACGTTCATTCCGCCCGGCTTGTCCGAGCATGTGCGCACCTGGGATGCGCAGGCGCTCACCTACGCGCCCACTGGCCAGAGCTGCCCGCAGTTTGGTTTTGATGCCGTGCTGGTGCCCGACACCGAAATCCGCCTGGGCGGCATGCAATGGCAGATTCACGCAGCACCGGGGCACGATCCCCACTCGGTGGTGTTGTTTGAGCCCGAGTCTCGCCTGCTGATCTCGGCCGATGCTTTGTGGGAGCGCGGCTTTGGGGTGGTGTTCCCCGAACTGGAAGGGGTGGATGCTTTTGAGGCCGTGGGCAAAACCATCGACCTGATCGAGTCCCTGAAACCCCTGACCGTGATCCCCGGCCACGGCCCGGCGTTCAGCGAGGTGGCGCCGGCCATTGCCGTGGCGCGCGAGCGGCTGGCCAATTTTGTGAACAACCCTGAAAAACATATCAACTACGCGGCCAAGGTGCTGGTCAAGTTCCGTTTGCTGGAGGTGCAAAGCGTCAAGCTGGCCACCCTGGTGGCCTGGGCGCAGGCCACGCCGTACTTTGCCATGATTCATACCACCCACTTTGCCGACCGCGCGTTTGCTGAATGGGCGGGGTCGCTGGTGAACGATCTGGTGCGCTCGGGTGCCGCCTCGCTGGACGGGGCGATTGTTCGCAACGCGTGAGGGGAAAAGAGGCAATTATTTGCGTTTGGTTCAGCGTTCGTTCACACAGGCCGCAGCACACTACGCTCCATACCAACCCAAGGAGATTTCATGAAACGTCTTGTCATTGCAGGTGTGTTGACCGCCGGTGTGCTGGGCGCCCAGGCCCAGACCTTTGTCGACCAGGCCCGCGTGCGCAACGTGGACCCGCAGTATGAGAATGTGATCCAGCCGCGCAACGAGTGCACCAGCCAGTGGGTGCCTGAGCGAGGCAACCATTACGGTCGCGAGCCGCAGGCCCGCCAGTATGGCGGTGCAATTGTGGGTGGACTGGCCGGCGGCGTGCTGGGCAACCAGATTGGCGGAGGCAGCGGCAAGGATGCGGCCACCGCTCTGGGTGTGGTGCTGGGTGCCATCACCGGGGATCGCATTGAGAATCGCAACCAGAACGACCCCCGTAGCCAATACAGCAACGGCCAGTACGAAAATGCCCAGCGTGAGGTTCAGCGTTGCCGTACTGTGAACGACACGCAAACGCGCCTGACCGGCTACCGCGTCACTTACGACTACCAGGGGCAGCAGTACACCACCTTCATGCGCAACCATCCTGGCCAGAGCCTGGCCGTGAGGGTGACTGTGGATCCGATTGAGCGCTAGCCCGACATTCGGCAGCGCGAGTACGATGGGCCTGTATTGACTGACAAAGACCCAACGCGCCATGAAATTCCTGCTCGCCTTTATCACTGCTATTCTGATGGCGCTCGGGTCCCCTGCCTGGGCCGACGTCAGCCGCGATGACGCCACCAGCCTGGCGCAGCGGGCGACCGGGGGGCGGGTGCTGGCGGTCGAGAAGATGGAGCGTGATGGCCGGCCGGTCTGGCGGGTCAAGGTGCTCACTGCGCAGGGCGAAGTCAGGCTGGTGTTGATCGACGTTGCCACGGGCCGCACGCTGTAGTCGCCCGCTTAAAAGAGGCTTTCATGCGCTTGCTGTTGATAGAAGACGATGCCATTTTGAGGCTCGGCCTGAAGCGCCAGCTGGAAGCCGATGGCTACCGGGTCGATTTGGCAGTGGACGGGGCAGACGGCCTCTTTCAGGCCCGGGAGTACCCACTGGACCTGGCCATTGTCGACCTCGGGCTGCCGAAGGTGAATGGCCTGACGGTGGTACAAACCCTGCGTGCCGAGGGGCGCACCCTGCCTGTTCTGATTTTGACCGCGCGGGGCAGCTGGCAAGACAAAGTGACCGGGTTGGAGGCGGGGGCTGATGACTATTTGGTCAAGCCGTTTGAATACCCGGAGCTGGCCGCGCGAGTCAAGGCGCTTTTGAGGCGTTCGCTCAAAGCCACCTCCGACGTTCTCATGCTGGGGTCCTTGCGTATTGATTTTTCGGCCCAGACAGCCAGTCTCGACAACGTTGAACTGGAGCTCACGACCTTCGAGTACCGGGTGCTTGAATTCCTGGTCCGCGAGCGCGCCCGCGTGGTGAGCAAGCAGGAGTTGTCGGACTACCTTTACCCGCGGGACGAAGACCGGGACAGCAACGTGTTGGCTGTCCTGGTGGGGCGGCTGCGGCGCAAGCTTGACCCCGAGGGCCTGTTGACGCCGATTGAAACCCTGCGTGGGCGCGGCTACCGATTCGTGATGCAGTGAAAACGCCGCTGTCCATTCGCGCGCGCTTGGGGATAGGCGCTGCGCTGGTGCTGCTGGCCTTTCTGGCCGGGGCGGGCTGGGCGGTGCAGCAGGCGCACGCCGATAGCGCGCGCGCGGCCCGCTTTGCCCGCCTGCAAACCACCGTGTACCTGCTGATGGCAGGGGCTGAACTCAATGCCCGGGGCTCGCTGGTGATGTCCGCTGCGCTGGCCGAACCCCGGCTATCCCTGCCGGCTTCGGGCCTGTACGCCAACATTGCCAACCTGGACAAGAATGAAGAGTGGCAATCCTTGTCCACACTGGGGCTCAGTCCCCTCGCAATGCCGTCGGGTTTGTCTGCTCCTTCGTCTCTGCCGTTTCAGCGCCGCCTGGCCACCGGCCAGTGGCAGTTTGAGACGGTCACTGTACCGCCCGCCGGGCAAGGTGATTCACGGCGGGCGGGGTTGACTTTTTTGGTCGTCAGTTACGGCGTCACTTGGTCCGACAACGACCGCGCGGCGCCCTTGGTGTTCTCCGTGCTGGAAGATGCCGCTGCTTTGAGCCGCGAGTTACGGGCCTTTGACCGAACCTTGTGGAGTTGGCTGGGCGCCACGGTGCTCTTGTTGCTGCTCACGCAGGCGCTGTTGCTGCGCTGGGGCCTGGCGCCTTTGCGCGGCATGGCCCGCGAAATCCAGCGCATTGAACAAGGCGAGCAGGGGAAGGTCGAGGGTCGCTACCCGCGTGAACTGGCGGGGCTCACCCACAACCTCAACGGCTTGATCGACCAGGAGCGCGCGCGCCAAACCCGCTACAAAGAGGCGCTGGACGACCTTGCCCACAGCCTCAAAACACCACTGGCCGCCTTGCGCGCCACGCTGGACGAGCCCGATCAACTGCCCGCGATGGTGGCGCAACAAGTTTCTCGCATGGACAGCATCGTCATGCACCAGCTCGGCCGAGCCGGCGCCAGTGGGGCGGCTCGCTTGGGCCCGCAGCTGGCGCTGGCGCCCATCGTGCAACGGATTCAGGGGACGCTGGCCAAGGTTTACCTGGACAAGAACCTGACCTTTACGGTGGACTGCGCGCCCGAGTTGAGCTGGCGACTGGACGAAGGCGATGCCTTTGAGCTGCTGGGCAATCTGCTGGACAACGCGGCCAAATGGGCCCGCAGCGCGGTCTCAAGCCGTGTGTTGCTGGAAGACAAAACCCTGTGCATCCGCATCACCGACGACGGCCCGGGCTTTGCCGACGATCAAGCCGTCCCCGGGCGGCGAGTGCGCCTGGACGAGCAGGTGCCCGGCCACGGAATCGGGCTGGCCGTGGTGCGCGACCTGGTGGCCAGTCACCAAGGCGAGTTGCACGTGTCACGCGCGCCCGGTGGCGGGGCGCAGGTGGATGTGGTGTTGCGGGCGCCGTGAAGTCCGGCAAGGGTGGCAAAGGCCCTGCAATAGTGAGGTGATTCAAACAGGTGGCGTTCAATTGCCCTGGCTCGAATTATTCTTTTAAAAACAGTTGTTGCTGTTGCGCTCACTTAAATTCAAAGGCTCCCGAATGTTTGATCAATGGACACTTAAGAAGAAACTTGCTCTCACCTTCACCGCCATCCTGGTGATCATGGGGGTGCTGATCAGCGTGGCCTTGGTCAACACCGGAAAATTACTCGAAACAGTGCGTTGGAACACCCACACGTATAACGTGATGAATCAATCTGAAAAGATGTTGCTCGACATGGTCAACATCGAGACCGGCCTGCGAGGTTTTGTTGCCAGTGGGGAAGAGCAGTTTCTTGAGCCGTTCAAGCAGGGCCAACAAGGTTTCAATGTTGCTTTCAATGAGGCCAGGACACTGACATCGGACAACCCCGAGCAGCAAGCTCGCCTGGACAAGCTGATGACGAATCACCAGCAATTCATGGAAGTGGCCAATTCGTTGAGCACGATGCGCCGCGACGTCACAGCAGGCAAGAGCTCAATGGAGGACTTGTTCAAGGAGTTCAGCGCTGGTAGAGACAAAGCGGCAATGGATGCGTTTCGCGGTGGAGTTGCGGAGTTTCACAAGGCAGAAGCCGATCTGTTGGAGATTCGTTCGGCGTCGCTGGCTTCCACCGCGTTGGCCACCACAAATGCCCTGATGTTCGGTGGATTGTTTTTGTTCGCAATGACCGGTCTGCTGGGCTTTGGGCTGACACGCAGCGTGATGCGTCAACTGGGTGGGGAGCCAGCCGTCGCCATGAAATCGGTCAAAACCCTGGCGGGAGGCGACCTCACAGCCCATATAGCTTTGCAGGCAGGTGACAGCACCAGCCTGATGGCGGCCCTGGCAACCATGCGAGACAGCCTGGCTCACGTAGTGGCCAATGTTCGAGGTAGCGCCGAGGGTGTCGAGACGGCAAGCGCCGAGATCGCTCAAGGTAACAACGACTTGTCTGCTCGTACTGAGCAACAGGCCAGCGCGCTCGAAGAAACCGCCGCCAGCATGGAGGAGTTGAGCTCAACGGTGAAGCAAAACGCAGACAGTGCGCGCCAGGCTAATCAGCTTGCATCCAGCGCTTCCAGCGTTGCGGTTCAGGGTGGTGATGTGGTGGGCCAAGTGGTAGACACGATGAAGGCCATCAACGAGTCGAGCCGCAAGATATCGGACATCATCAGCGTCATTGACGGCATTGCATTTCAGACCAATATCCTCGCTTTAAATGCTGCGGTTGAGGCTGCCCGGGCCGGTGAGCAAGGACGGGGGTTTGCCGTGGTAGCGTCAGAAGTGAGGTCGCTTGCTGGACGCTCGGCTGATGCCGCCAAGGAAATCAAAAGCCTGATCAATGCCAGTGTAGAGCGTGTGGAGCAGGGAACAGTTTTGGTTGACAAGGCCGGTGAGACCATGACCGAGGTGGTGAACTCCATCCGGCGGGTGACTGACATCATGGGGGAGATCAGCGCGGCCAGTAGCGAGCAGGCGGCTGGGGTGTCTCAAGTCGGTGAGGCGGTCAGTCAAATGGACCAGGCAACGCAGCAAAATGCTGCGTTGGTAGAGCAAATGGCTGCGGCTGCCAGCAGTCTCAAATCGCAAGCGGGTGAACTGGTCGGCGCAGTGGCCGTGTTCAAACTTGAAGCAAACTCTTCCATGGCCAAAGTGACAGTGCGTTCGTCGCCCTCCAAGGGTGGGCCCTTTGGCGGCAGTGAGCGCCGGGCAATTTCAGCAGCAAAACCGAAGCCCAAATTTGCGCCTTCCAGCCTTGCGATAGCCAAACCAACACCTCCGCCCAAGTTGGTTGCCACAGCCAAGGCCAAGGCCGGCGCTGGCGGCGTTGATGACCAGTGGGAAACTTTTTAATCACAAGCGGCAGCCACTATGTAACCCTGGGGTCAGGCGCTTTTGCGTCGCAAGCAGACTCGGCATTCTGTCGTCCGCCGGGTTCGATGGCACAGTGACCGAAAGCATGGACGGCATCGTCATGGAACAGCAGGCGCTGGCGCCCAGCTCGTAACGGATTCAGTGCACGCCGGTCAAGGTTTATTTGGAGAAGGGATCTGCCGCCTTCGGCTTTGCTTTGTATTTTATTCGCCACAGGCGAATCGCCAGCAACACCAGGGGAACGGTATGCAGCGCCAGATCAAAGATGTCCAGGGTTTGGGTGAGTGTGCCTTGGCTCAGCATGCGCAGCTTTTCTATCAGGTGGGGTTCCGGCACGATGGGCGCAACTGCCAGCCACCCTGCCACCAACATCAACCATACCAGCGGAAACCGGTCCAGCCAGCCCATCATGCTGCAGCCTCTGCGGCGCAGGCCGCGCAAACGCAGGCCAGGCCGCGCGCGGGTGGGGGAATGCGCGCGAGCAGTTCCGCAGTGAACGTGGCCTGGGTGCACCAGCATGGGGGCTGCTGGATGCCGGTCACACGCTGGGTCTCCATGGCGCATCGGTTGCCTTGGCCGCACAATGGGCAGTCAGCTGGATTGGGGGTTGCAGGGGCTTGCATGGGGCGTCTCCATGATCAGTAGTCAGGTAGGTCAGTGTAAGTCGCAGGGTGTTCAGCCAACACGTCTGGCCCGTGACTGATTTGCCATCAGCCTCACAAGGTGAGCCCTCGCCCCCAAGGTTCCAAACCCCAGCAGCCATCAAGGGTTGCAAAAGCCGCAGCGACTTGGGTCAGCAAACGCCGAGCCGCCGCACGAACGGGTTTCCCGGTGATCGCACTTGAGGCAGGCAAGCACCTCGGCGCGAGTTTCGCGTGTGGGGGCACCGCAGGCGCCACAGGGCAAGCCCGCGATGCGATCGACTGTCCAGAAACCCGGTGTGTTGCAACTGGGACAAAGCGATTGCAGGCGTGCAGCCAGGTCTTCTGCGGCGCGCCGGATGTTCCCTTGGCGCGTTGGGTGGGCGTGGGCGCGCAAGTCGTTATCCAATATCACCTGACCCTGGGCCGATTGCGCCCGTGCCTGGGTGAAAGCCTCTTTCAGTTCGGGCCAGGTGGCAATGCCCTTGCGGATGGGCAGTTCGCCTTCGCCCGTCGGGCGGAGCACCAGATGATGTTCCGGAAAGCCCGCCTGGTGGGCAAAGGCTTCCAGTTGTGCCCAGTCGGTCGCCACCAGATGGGCATGGCGAGTGCTGCCCTGGGCTCTGCCTACGACCTCAATGCCACGCATATCGTCGATGAAGATCAGCAACTCGAGGTTCCAGGGCATCATGCCAGCGAACGGGTCCGGGCCAAAGCTGCCTTCGCTCGCCAGGCCCAGCGGCAGACCCGAGAGTGTCATGCCCATGCGGGCCTTTTTGCGCGCCGCCTCCATTTGGGTGCCCGCGCGGGGAATCTCCAGGGTGAAGCTGCCCAGTACGTCGGTATCGAACCCGTCTATCCGCACCACCTCGCAGTCCAGGGCTGAATTAAGCACCGGCGTGATAACAATCTCTTTGCCGTGCTGCGTCAAGAGTGCTACGCGCTGACCGCTGTACCCCGGGTTGCCATGGGAATTTTCGGCGACGGTGGTCGGTAATCGATGGGCAAGCAACTGGGTTCTTTCTCGGGCGGTGTTCGGGTGCGTGGAAAACGCACCCAAAATTATGACCGAGGTCGCAGTACGACGTACTGCGTGCGCCGACCCGGTGGTTTTATTGGCCCTGCTCCAAAGCCTACCCACGTTTGTCGTTGAAGGTGCACAGGTGTTCCGTCTTAATGAAGTCAATCTGGCGCTGGGCCAGAGCCTGCATCAGGGCAATCACATCCATGTTGGTCACGGTGGTGGCCGGAGCCCGGGGCACAAACCGGCAGAGTCAGTGATCGGTGGAAAAACCTGGGGGCGGGTGGCCAGGCGGGCTGCACCGATGTCAATGATGTAGTGCTCGGTAATCATTTCCGGGTAGTGCGCCCGGACCTCGTCGAATACCTTGTGAAACAGGCCATCACTCATTTTCATGATGTTGTCCTTGGTCATGCAGGTGACTTTTTTACGGCCGTGGGCACGCGCATAGTCAAAGGCATAACGCACAATTTTTTCGCAGCCCGGGCGGGTGATGAGTTTGAGGCACTGGTAGACCTCGTCGGTCTGGCGATGCTCGATGCCAGCGTAAAGGTCTTCCTCGTTTTCGCGCACGGTCACGTTCAAGCTCTTGTAGCCTGTGCCCTGGGGTGTAGTGATGGGCGCCTTGAGAAACACACGTGTGGTGCGCAGGCTGTCCCAGGCGCCGGACCGGCGCTCCACCAGACCGTCATCGCCATGTTTGCCAGCTGGGCCGGTTTTGAAGAAACGGTGGCCGACCTGCAAGGCATCAAGCGCGGCGTGCTGCGCATTGCCGGGGTGAGCACCACCGAGTAATTTTTGGCCCACATGATCAAGCCCTTTGACCCGGCTGGCAACCGAGGTCTTTTTTGAGGCCCACGGTCTGCGGCTGGCGCCGCGCATGACCTTGGGCAGCAACGAGGCAGTGAAACACGCGATTGCCGCCGGTTTGGGCGTTGCGGTGCTGTCGCGCCACGCGCCGGGCAGCGAGCCCGCCCGCGACGGGCTGGCGCTGCTCAACGTCACGGGCCTTCCCCTGCGGCGTACCTGGAAACTGGCGCGGCGCAGTGACCGCACGCTGCCGCTGGCGGCCAGCGCCTTTTTGGCGTTTGTGAAGGAGAAAGTCCGCCGCGGTGAGTTCGATTCAGCAGTTTCGCTCTCGCAACGCCCCTTGAAAGCAGAAACGGCACCCAAGGGCGCCGTTTGATGAATATTTATACCAAAAAAGCCGCTAGCCAGCGTATCTATTTGGTACAGTTATTCAATTCACATAGCAAAAATCAGACTGCCGCTGCGTCTGCAACCACCGGCTCCACCACGGTCACCATCGAAACTGCTTTCACCTTCAGGCGCCACGCATGCAACAGGGGCTCGGTGTAACCACTGGGTTGTGCCAGGCCTTTGAACACCAGGTCGGTCGCAGCCATGTAGGCCATGCTGGTGTCAAAGTGACCAGCCATGGGCTGGTACAGGGGGTCGTTGGCATTCTGGCCATCCACCACGGCGGCCATGCGCTCAAAGGTCTCGGTCACCTGGGCTTTTGACACCACGCCATGCAACAGCCAGTTGGCCATGTGCTGGCTGGAGATGCGCAGGGTGGCGCGGTCTTCCATGAGGCCCACGTTGTGAATGTCAGGTACCTTGGAGCAGCCCACGCCCTGGTCGATC
Source organism: Rhodoferax sp. OV413 (assembly GCA_943371745.1). Classification (GTDB taxonomy): domain Bacteria; phylum Pseudomonadota; class Gammaproteobacteria; order Burkholderiales; family Burkholderiaceae_C; genus Rhodoferax. The sequence goes on along the minus strand of CALRWE010000017.1, from coordinate 6,927 downwards.
CAGCGCACCACATAGCCCAGAATGCCTTGGGCGTTGTTGTCCAGCTCTTGCTGCTTTTCAGCATCAGACCAGTTGGGGGTGGTGGTCACGGGGATGGTCAGGAGGCCGGTCAACAGCACATCGCGCTCTTTGTCGGCGTTGATTTTTTCCAGTTCCTTCTGCACGTCTTTGACCAGCAACTGGTGGTAGTGCAGTGCGTGCAAGGTGGCGCCGGTCGGGCTGGGGACCCAGGCGGTGTTGGCGCCGGCCTTGGGGTGGGCAATCTTTTGCTCCAGCATGGCTTTCATCAGGTCGGGCATGGCCCACATGCCTTTACCGATTTGCGCCTTGCCGCGCAGGCCGCAGCTCAAACCCACCAGCACGTTGTTACGCTCGTAGCTTTGAATCCAGGCGCTGGTTTTCATGTCGCCCTTGCGAATCATGGGGCCGGCCTGCATGGCGGTGTGCATCTCGTCACCCGTGCGGTCCAGGAAGCCGGTGTTGATGAAGGCCACGCGGCTGGTGGCGGCTTCAATGCAGGCTTTCAGGTTGACGCTGGTGCGGCGCTCTTCGTCCATGATGCCGAGCTTGACGGTGCTGTCTTCCAGACCCAACATTTTTTCCACGCGGCTGAACAACTCGGCGGCAAACGCTACCTCAGCCGGGCCGTGCATTTTGGGTTTGACGATGTAGACCGACCCCTTGCGGGAGTTGCGAATCGCGTCTTTGGCGGTGCGCTTCAGGTCGTGCATGGCAATGGTGGTGGTGACCACGGCGTCCATGATGCCTTCAGGAATCTCGCGCACGGCACCAGCCTTGTCTGTGTACAGAATAGCCGGGTTGGTCATGAGGTGGCCCACATTGCGCAGGAACATGAGCGAGCGGCCGTGCAAGACTACTTTTTTACCCGAGCCGCTGGGTGGGGTGTAAACGCGATCCGCGTTCAGGCCACGGGTCAGCGTCTGGCCGCCCTTCTCAAAGCTCTCGACCAAGGTGCCTTGCAGGATGCCGAGCCAATTGCTGTAAGCCAGCACTTTATCGTCTGCATCCACCACGGCCACGGAGTCTTCGAGGTCCAGAATGGTGGAGAGGGCTGCTTCGAGCACCAGGTCGGCCACGCCTGCGGGGTCGGTGGCGCCAATGGCGGTGGCGCGGTTGATGATGATGTCCAGGTGCAGGCCGTTGTGCTGCAGCAGCACGCTGCTGGGCGCTTTTTCTTCGCCCTGGAAGCCGATGAACTGCTCGGGGTTGGCCAGGCTGGTGTTGGAGCCATCGGCCAGTTTGACGGTGAGTTTGCCGCCTTTGACGCGGTAGCCCACCGAGTCAATGTGCGAGCCCTTCCTCAGGGGCGCGGTGCGGTCCAGCACATGGCGCGCGTACTCAATGACCTTGGCGCCGCGCTTGGGGTTGTAGCCACCTTTTTTGGCGACCTTTTCGCAGCCTTTGGCTTCGCTGATGACATCCGTGCCATACAGCGCGTCATACAAGCTGCCCCAGCGGGCGTTGGCGGCGTTCAGGGCGTAGCGGGCGTTCAGCACCGGCACCACCAGTTGCGGGCCGGCTTGCACCGCCAGTTCGGCGTCCACCTTGGCGGTGGTGATCTTGACCTTTTTGGGTGTGGGTACCAGGTAGCCGATTTGTTCCAAAAATGCACGGTAAGCGGGCATGTCGGTCACTGGGCCGGGGTGGGCGCTGTGCCAGGTGTCCAGCTCGGTTTGCAGGCGGTCACGCTCGGCCAGCAAGGCGATGTTTTTGGGGGCCAGATCGGCCACCACGGCGTCAAAGCCTTTCCAGAATTTGGCCGGTGTGATGCCGGTGCCGGGCAGTACTTTTTTGTCGATGAATTCGGCCAGGGAGATGGCAACTTGCAGGCGGTTCTTGGAGATGCGTTCGGTCATGGTGTGAGACTTTGGTTGGATAACTCTGGGGCTGGGGTGCAAGCTGGGCGCCCCATGCGAAAACGCGGATTTTAGCGGCTCACCCGGGAGGGGCCGCCATGGCGCTGGTTCAACCCCTCTCTTGAGTGATCGTGGTGGCGGCCAAAAAAGCGGTATTTGCTGCCTATGAATGACGACAAATCGGTTCTTGGCCACACCAGCGCAACACACAGTGGAACAATGGCGTTTTTATATTCAAATGAATTGCCCTGACCCATGGACAAGCCTATAGATCGCCCGCGCACGCTCCCCCTGACCGGTCTTCGCGTCGTTGAATTCACCCACATGGTCATGGGTCCCACTTGCGGCATGGTGCTGGCCGACATGGGAGCCGAGGTCATCAAGGTTGAGCCTATTGACGGCGACCGAACCCGTCATTTATTGGGTTCAGGCGCCGGTTTCTTTCCCATGTTCAACCGCAACAAGAAAAGCATAGCGATCGATCTGCACAGCCCCGAGGGCGCGGAGGTGGCCCGCAAACTCGCCTCCAGTGCCGACGTGGTGGCCGAGAACTTCAAGCCCGGCACCATGAAGAAGTACGGGCTTGATTACGCGTCGCTGTCCCAAGTCAATGAGCGCCTGATTTATGTCAGCCACAAGGGTTTTTTGCCCGGCCCTTACGAGCACCGCGTGGCGCTGGACGAGGTGGTGCAGATGATGGGCGGCCTGGCCTATATGACCGGACGCCCCGGCGACCCATTGCGCGCCGGCACCAGCGTGAATGACATCATGGGCGGCATGTTTGGCGCCATTGGCGCTTTGGGTGCCCTGATCCAGCGCGGCATCACCGGCAAAGGGCAAGAGGTGCAAAGCGCCTTGTTCGAGAACAACGTGTTTTTGGTGGGGCAACACATGCTGCAGTACGCGATCACCGGCCAGCCCGCGGCACCCATGCCGGACCGCATTTCGGCCTGGGGCATCTACGACGTGTTTACGGTCAAGGACGGGGAGCAGATTTTTTTGGCCGCCGTGAGTGACGCGCAATGGGCCACGTTTTGCGATGCGCTGGGGTTTGCTGACCTCTTTGCGCTGCCGCAGTACGCCACCAACAACCAGCGTGTGCAGGCGCGTCCAGTGCTGCTCGCGGAGCTGCGCCAGCGCCTGGCCCCGCGCCCTGCCGCCGAGCTGGCGGCACTGTTCGAGCGGGTGGCCTTGCCGTTTGCCCCGATCCGCAAGCCGGAAGAACTGTTTGACGACGAGCACCTGCTGGCCACCGGCGGCCTGGCCGACATCACCCTGCCGGACGGCGCGCGCGCGGGTCAGACGGCGCAGACCACGCTGTTCCCCTTCACCATGGACGGGCAGCGCCTGGGCGTGCGCCTGCAGCCCCCCACTCTGGGTCAGCACACGGCGGAGTTGCTCGGTGGCTTGGGCCACGACGCAGCTCAAATAGAGTCCCTTCGCAACCGGTCCGCAGTGAGGTGACAGGGGGTAGCCCTCTGCACTTGTGCAATGATGCGGGGCGCGGTGCCCGAAGCGGCACCCTTGTCTGGGAGGACTCCGTCATGCCGTTGTTTTTTTACCCCCAAGTCACCGACTTGCATTGCACGCCACGCCGCCATGTGTTGGGGCTTGTGACCTGGGGTGTTCTGGCCCCGGCCGCCGCCTGGGGCCAAGCCCCCAAGACATACCGCATTGGTGTGACCAAAATTGTCTCGCATGCTGCCCTGGATGCGGACGAAAAAGGCTTTGAGGCGGGCCTGGCCAGTGCAGGGTTCAAAGAGGGCCTCAATCTGACCTACCTGAGGCGTAACGCCCAGGGCGACATAGCTGCCGCCGATGCCATTGCCCGCGAGTTTGTAGCTGAAAATGTAGATCTTGTTCATGCCATTGCCACCCCCGCCGCCCAGGCCGTTTTTCGCACCGGTAGCCGTATTCCGCTGGTTTTCTCATCGGTAACCGACCCGGTTCGGGCCGGCCTTGTTCCTGCCAAAAGTGCGCAGGGCCAAAAAACGGGTACCCATGTCACCGGCCTGAGCGACTTGTGGCCAGTGCGATTGCAATTTGAAACCTATGCGCGGGCCGTGCCGCAAGTCAAGATCTGGGGGACTATTTACAACCCTGCGGAAGCCAATTCCCTGGCCCATATTCAGGCCATGCGTGAGGCAGCCAAAGCCATGGGCCTGACTTTGGTCGAGGTCACCTTGGCCAGCAGTGGCGAGGTGGGTGCTGCAGCCGCTTCGCTGGTGGGCAAGGTGCAGGCGATCACCATCACCTCTGACAACACGACGGTGGCCAACCTGGAGGCGCTTGTTCAGGTCTGCAATCAGCACAAAATTGCCTTGTTTGCGGGCGACACCGACAGCGTGGCGCGTGGCGCTGTCATGGCTTATGGCCTTGACTATTTTTTGGTCGGGTATTCGGCCGGCAGAAAAGCAGCGCTGGTGCTCAAGGGCATCAAACCCGGCGATTTGCCCTGGGGCCCGGTGGAGAAATTCAGCCTGGTCATCAACACCCGCGCGGCTCAGGCCCAGGGAGTGGTCCTCGAGCCCGAGCTGCTTGCCCGGGCTGACAAAGTCATTCGCTGACCCGGGGCCGGCATGAGATTTTTGCGCGGGCTTCACACGGCTGTTGTCATTTTGCTGATCTCCATCGGCTTGGGGCTGTACGCTGATCTCAAGAGCGAGCAGATGCACGACAAGAACCTGCAGAGCAAGGTGGGGCTGGAGCGCATGGTGCGGCTCAATCAGTCGCTGACCCATGTCCTGAGCACCGCTGTGATCGAGAAAAACAGCCTGCGTGCTGCCAGCTACCAGTCGTTGCAGACCGAGTTGTCCTCCACCATGCAGGAGGTGCGCTCACTCACCCGCAACCTGGCGCTGGCTGGCGAAGTACTGGCCCTGCGCGACGAGCAGCAGGCTTTGCGCAGCCTGGAGGGTCGGGCTTTTGTGTTGATGCGCGGTGACCAGTGGGATGCTGCTTACCAGGCCTTGATGGGAGGAGACTATGTGCTGGCGCTCAAGATCTATGAGATCAACAGCGATTCCGCCGTAGGCGCGCTCACCGTCGAGCTGGCCAACGAGGTCCGTCAACAGGAGCGGCTGCGGCTGGCCACACTGGCCTTGCGCTTGGCAGCGGTTACGCTGGTATTGTGGGCTGGGTGGCGGTATTCCAATCGTCTCCAGGCTGAGCTAGCCGAGCAGTTGCGCCTGCGCAGCCAGGTGACGCAAGCCAACGAGGCCCTGGAAGACAAGGTGAAGCAACGTACTGCCGAGCTGGAGGCCGCCAACCAGCAATTGGAAACCCTGAGCGCCACCGATGGATTAACAGGGCTGGCCAACCGCCGCAGTTTTGACAGCTATTGGGTGCAGGAGTGGCAGCGCGCCGTGCGTCAGGGCACACCGCTGGCGGTGATCATGCTGGATGTCGATCACTTCAAGGCCTACAACGACCATTACGGGCATCAGCAGGGGGATGCCTGCCTTCGGATCCTGGGTGACATATTGCGTGCCACGATCCGGCGCGCCGGCGAATTGGCGGCCCGCTATGGGGGCGAGGAATTTGTGGTGGTCATGCCAGGCGCCTCGGCTCAAAAAGCGCAGGAAACGGCGCACTCCATTTTGGCAGCGCTGCGCGCCGAGCACCTGCCGCATGCGAGCTCGTCCGTGGCCCCGGTGGTCACCATCAGCCTGGGTGTGGCTGCCGGTATGCCCGGCGCCATGGATGGCCGGGAACATTTGATCAAGGCAGCTGACGTGGCCCTGTTTGAAGCCAAACACCAAGGTCGCAACCGTGTGGTGATGTCCAGTCCGACTTTTCTAGTGGCCCGGCATCCCCCGTAAAATCCGGGCATGCTGTCTGTAAAACTTGAATTGCTCGAATCCCTGGCGCGCGCGCTGGAGACCCTGTCCCCTGGCGCTGGCTCCAAAGCCGCCTTTGAGTCGCCCAAGGTCGCCGCCTATGGCGACCTCGCCACCACGGCGGCCATGCAGCTGGCCAAGCCGCTCAAGCTGAACCCGCGCCAACTGGCCGAGAACTTGCGCACTGCCTTGTTGGCGATGGCGCCTTATCAGCGTTGGGTTGACGCTATCGACATCGCCGGCCCGGGGTTCATCAACATCCGGCTCAAGCCCGAGGCCAAACAACAAATCGTGCGCGAAGTGCTCTCGCAGACAAACCAGTTTGGCGCCCGTGCGCCCACAGGTCACCGCATGTTGGTGGAGTTTGTCTCGGCCAACCCCACTGGTCCCCTGCATGTGGGCCACGGCCGTCAGGCGGCCTTGGGCGATGCCATCTGTAACCTGTTCCAGACCCAAGGCTGGGACGTGTACCGCGAGTTTTATTACAACGACGCCGGGGTGCAGATCGGCACGCTGGCCAGCAGCACCCGGTTGCGGGCCAAAGGCTTCAAGCCTGGTGATGCCGAGTGGCCCAGCGGCGAAAACGCCCCGGCCTACAACGGCGACTACATCGCCGACATCGCGGCTGACTATCTGGCCGGGAAAACAGTGCATTCGGATGACCGCGAGTACACCGCCAGTGGGGACATTGACGCGCTGGACGACATGCGTCTTTTTGCTGTGGCCTACCTGCGCCACGAGCAGGACCTGGATCTGCAGGCGTTTGGTGTCAAATTTGACAACTATTACCTGGAGTCCAGCCTGTACCTGAGCGGCAAGGTCGACGCGGTCGTCAAAAAACTGCAGGATGCCGGAAAAACTTATGAGCTGGATGGCGCGTTGTGGCTCAAATCCACCGAGTACGGCGACGACAAGGACAGGGTCATGCGCAAGGGTGACGGCACCTACACCTACTTTGTGCCCGATGTGGCTTATCACATCACCAAGTGGGAGCGCGGTTTTGAGAAAGTGGTGAACATCCAGGGCACCGACCACCACGGCACCATCGCGCGGGTTCGCGCGGGGTTGCAGGCGGCCAATGCGGGCATTCCCCAGGGCTACCCTGACTATGTGCTGCACACCATGGTGCGGGTGGTCAAGGGGGGTGAAGAAGTCAAAATCTCCAAGCGGGCCGGTAGTTACGTCACCCTGCGCGATCTGATCGAGTGGAC
>CALRWE010000016.1:0-35654 GCA_943371745.1 Rhodoferax sp. OV413 | reverse complement strand
CCCCACTCGACCCCACGCAGCCCAATTTGTCGCCCGAGCAGGCCGAGCGGGAGCAAAAACGGCGCCAGTTGATCAAATTACTGGCTGAGATCGAGCGGCGCATCAACGAGGAAAACGCCCGCCCCAAGAAGCGCTATGTCAGCCCGGCGACCCGCGAAGAAAGCTACGCCGTTTACTACGACAGGCTGCGCCGCAGGATTGAAGACAAGGGCACCGATAACTTCCCCGAGGTTGCTGGCAAAAAGCTCTATGGCGACCTGACCATGGTGGTCACTGTCAATTTTGACGGCCGCATTCTCGCGACAGAAATCGTGCAAAGCTCCGGCAACCGCTCGCTGGACCGCCAGGCAGAGGCCATCGTACGCAACGCCGGGCCTTTTGGTCGCTTCGATCACGCCATGCGCCACAAGGCCGACCAGATTCTGGTGGTGTCCCGATTCAAATTCACCCGCGACGAAACGCTGGAAACCCAACTCACCGCCAAATGACCCGACCAACCGACCTCTACTGCGTCATGGGCAATCCCGTGGAACACAGCAAATCGCCGTGGATTCACGCGCGTTTCGCAGAACTGACCGGCCAAAACCTCCGTTATGAAAAACGCCACATTGCGCTGGACAGCTTTGTTGGCGCGGTGCGGGCCTTTCGGGCAGAAGGCGGCCTGGGCTGCAACATCACCGTGCCCTTCAAGTTTGAAGCGGCGGCTGTGGCAACGCAGACCAGCGAACGCGCCCTGCTGGCACAGGCCTCGAACACTTTGCGCTTCGCGGGCGATGCCATCCTGGCCGACAACACTGACGGCATTGGGCTGATCAACGATATCCAACGCAACGCCGGCGTCGACTTAGGGGGCCGACGCGTGCTGCTCATTGGTGCGGGTGGGGCGGCGGCCGGTGTCTTGGGGCCCTTGCTGCAAGCGCAGCCCGCACATATCACCGTGACCAACCGCACACCAAGCAAGGCCGTCGAACTGGTCAACCGCCATGCGGCACTGGCTTTGCTACATAATACAGAGCTACTTACCCAAGAGATACAAAGGCTAGAGGGTGATTTTGATGTGATCATCAATGCCACAGCCAGCAGCCTGCACAGCGGCGCTATCCCCGTGCCGGCCAGCGTCTTGCGGCCCGGCGCCCTGGCCTATGACATGATGTACGGCCCCGCCGCGCTTGGGTTCATGACCTGGGCCCATGAACACAGCGCCAGCCCGCGCGACGGCCTGGGCATGCTTGTGGAGCAGGCCGCCGAGGCTTTTCTGATCTGGCGCGGTGTGCGCCCCCCTTCTCTGCAGGTGCTGGCCGAATTGCGTGCCAGCATGGCATAAGGCGTGCGGCAATGAAGCCCCTCTTGCGCTGGACCGGTCTGCTGCTGGTGGCCGTGCTGGCACTGCAACTGTTTTTTGTGGCCCGCATTGCCGCCATGACCATGATCGACCCGGAGTCCACGGCCTTTCAAAGGTCCGAGGCGTGGCGGGTGCTCCATGCCAAGGGTCGCCTGCCCTGGCGTCAGCAGTGGGTTCCCTATGCGCAAATTTCGGACAGTCTGAAACGCGCTGTCATTGCCAGTGAAGACGACGGCTTCAGCAACCACGAAGGCGTGGACTGGGACGCCCTGGAAAAAGCCTGGCAAAGAAACGCCAAAGCGGAGGCCAAGGCTGAAGCCCAGGCCGCCAAAAAGCCGGCAGCCTCGACCAAAAATCCGCCCCCGGTAGCTCGCCCGCCCAAGGTGGTGGGTGGCTCCACCATCACCCAGCAACTGGCCAAAAACCTGTTTCTTTCCGGCGAACGCACGCTGCTGCGCAAGGGCCAGGAGTTTGTGCTGACCCTGCTGCTGGAGGCGCTGCTGAGCAAGGAGCGGATTCTCGAGATTTACCTCAACAGCGTGGAATGGGGCGAAGGCGTGTTTGGCGCCGAGGCGGCGGCGCAACATTACTTTAAAAAGCCCGCCACCAAGCTCAGCACCTATGAGGCAGCCCGCCTGGCCGTGATGCTGCCGCGCCCGAAGTATTTTGAGAAACTGCCCAACTCCAGCTACATCGCCGGGCGCGCCAACGTGATTGCGAGCCGGCTGAACAGCGCTGCCTTGCCTTGAAGGCGGCGCTCGGCGCGCTCTGTATCATCCCCATCATGCTTGCCACGCTGATGAGTTACTTTCTGCTGGGTCTGATTCGGGTCCTGACCGGGTCACAGGCACGCTGGTACGGCTGCCCGCCCAAGGCCGAGCAGCGCATCTACTTCGCCAACCACCAAAGCCACGCCGACCTGGTCATGATCTGGGCCGCCTTGCCCAAGGAGTTACGCGCCCGCACCCGCGCCATTGCCGCACGGGACTACTGGACCAAGACCCCCTTCAAGCAATGGCTCACCACGGCCGTGTTCAACGTCATTTATGTCTCGCGCGAGCGCACCGCCGACGAGGACCCGCTGGAGCCCCTGATTGAGGCCTTGAATCACGGCGACTCGATCATCCTGTTTCCCGAGGGAACCCGGGGCAACGCCGAGGAGCCGCAAGCCTTCAAGGCCGGGCTGTACAACCTGGCACTCAAATTCCCCCAGATCGAGCTGATTCCCGCCTGGATCAACAATGTGCAGCGCGTGATGCCCAAGGGCGAGGTGGTGCCTGTGCCGGTGCTGTGCTCGGTGACCTTTGGCACGCCCCTGCGCCTGATGCCCGGTGAAGAACGCCGCGCCTTTCTGGATCGGGCGAGAGGCGCCGTCATCGCCCTGCGCGATGTGTAAGCGCTCCATCGCCTGAATGCCATGTACCAGCCACTGAAGAATCTCACGGCCAGCCAGCAAGTCGGCGCGCTTTTTTTCATCGTCTTTGGCCTGTTGCTGCTGGCCAGCATCACCGCCGTGTTTCTGTCCCTGCGTGAGGGCGATGACAGCGCGGCCTCCAACCAGCGCCGAGCCGACCTGCACAATTTTGAAGGCGTGCTTCGCACCAGCTGGTTCATGGCGCTGGTGTTCTGGATCGGTTGGCTCAGTGGGAATAAGGTGGCGCTGGTGCTGTTTGGCGGGGTCTCTTTCTTCGCGCTGCGCGAGTTCATGACCCTTTCACCCACCCGCCGGGGCGACCACCGCAGCCTGGTGCTGGCTTTTTTTGTGGTGCTGCCGCTGCAATACTGGCTGGCTGGCAGCAAATATTTCAATCTTTTTACCGTGTTCATCCCGGTCTATGTGTTTCTGGCGATTCCAGTGGTGAGCGCCCTGGCGAACGACCCGCAGCGCTTTCTGGAACGCAATGCCAAGCTGCAATGGGGCATCATGGTGTGCATCTTCGGCATGAGCCATGTGCCTGCGCTGCTGCTCTTGAACTTTCCCGGCTACACCCATCGCAGCGCTTTTTTGGTGTTTTTTCTGGTGCTGGTGGTTCAAACCTGCATGCTGGCCCAGCACCTGGCGTCACGCCGCCTGCGCCGCCCGCCTGCCGCGCCACTGATCAGCCAGGGTTTCAATTGGCCGAGCTGGTGGGTGGGCATTGCGGTGGGCAGTGGTGTGGGCGGCTTGCTGGCGGGCATCACGCCTTTTGCTCCGGGTCAGGCGGTGGCCATGGCCTTTGTGGCCTGCGTGGCTGGCTCGCTCGGGCACCTGGTCATGAAAGCACTCAAGCGAGACCGGGGCATTCCCATCTGGCGCGGCCAGGGGCCGGCCGTCACCGGGGCCGGTGGCTTGCTGGACCGGGTGGATGCGCTGTGTTTTGCCGCCCCGGTTTTTTTTCACTCGGTTAGATGGTATTTCGGCCTCTAGTCGACGTATTCATTGCCTTCAAACAGTAAAAATAAGAGCGAATGAGAGTACTAGGCATTGACCCCGGTCTGCGCACAACCGGCTTTGGCGTGATTGATGTGGACGGCTCCAACCTGGCCTATGTAGCCAGCGGCACCATCAGCACCATTCACCTCGAAAAAGACCAGCTGCCCGCGCGGCTGAAAGTTCTGTTCGACGGTATCCGGGAAGTGGTGGGGCGCTATGAGCCCGATTGCGCCTCAGTGGAGATCGTGTTTGTCAACGTCAACCCGCAGTCCACCCTGTTGCTGGGGCAGGCGCGCGGCGCTGCCGTATCGGCGCTGGTGTTCTCCGACTTGCCAGTAGCCGAATACACGGCGCTGCAAATGAAGCAAGCGGTGGTAGGTTACGGACGCGCCGACAAAACCCAGATCCAGGAGATGGTGCGCCGCCTGCTGACCCTGCCGGGCCTGCCGGGGTCCGATGCCGCCGACGCGCTGGGGCTGGCCATTACCCACGCGCACGCGGCCAATTCCATTGCCCGCCTGATGCAGGCCAAGGGCCTCGGCGGCGCACAAAATCAGACCCAAAAAGCAGCTTACAAGGCCGGACGAAGTCGCTGAGGCGGCACAGTGGAATGCGGGTGCTGACCAGAACCGCCGAGTCAGGATTTCAGGCGATTCGCTCCAAAATCAACACGGCAAAAAAGCCGAAGGCAGCCATCAGGGTCCACTTGAGGGTGAGCAACCCATAGCGCTTGAAACGGGGCTGGCCGGTGCCGATGTAGAACGCAAAAGACACTGCAGACCCCAGCAGCAACAGAAGAATGAGCCAGCGAAAAAGCAGCATGGTGGGGTGGCCTCAGGCGGATGGGGGTTGAAAACGCCGCACTACCAGGCGCGGGCAAGTTGCGCAAACCCTTTGGGGGCGCGCTTGTCATCCTCAAAGGTCACCACGTCCCAGGCCTCGGGGTGATCAAGCAGTTCGCGCAGCAGCCGGTTGTTCAGGCCATGGCCGGAACGAAACGCGCTGTAGCTGGCCAGCAGGGGCTTGCCCACCAGGTAGAGGTCACCCATGGCATCGAGGATCTTGTGTTTGACGAACTCGTCGTCGTAGCGCAAGCCGCCCGCATTGAGCACCTTGTAGTCGTCCATCACGATGGCGTTGTCCATGCCACCACCCAGGGCCAGGCCATTGGCGCGCATCATTTCCACATCTTTGGTAAAACCGAACGTGCGGGCGCGGGCGATGTCTTTGGAGTAGGAATCGGTGCTCATGTCAAACACCACACGCTGGCCGGTCGAGTCCACCGCAGGGTGGTCAAAATCGATCTCGAAGCTGAGCTTGTAGCCGTGATAAGGCTCCAGTCGGGCCCACTTTTCAGAGGCGCCCTGTCCGTCCCGTACCTCCACAGGTTTCAACAGCCGGATAAATCGGCGCGGGGCGTTTTGCAGCACGATGCCTGCGGATTGCAGCAAGAAAACAAACGAGGCCGCTGAGCCATCCAGGATGGGCACTTCTTCGGCGGTGATGTCCACATAGAGGTTGTCGACCCCCAGCCCGGCGCAGGCGGACATCAGATGCTCCACGGTCAGCACCTTGGCATTGCCACAGGACAGGGTGGATGCCATGCGCGTGTCGGTCACGGCGGCAGCGGACACCCTGATGTCCACGGGCTCGGGCAGGTCAATGCGACGGAACACGATGCCGGTGTCTGGCGCGGCCGGGCGCAGGGTGAGTTCGACCCGCTGGCCGCTGTGCAGGCCGACACCGACGGCTCGGGTGAGGGATTTGAGGGTTCTTTGTTGGATCACCTTCTTATTTTACTTTTGTGACGGGTTTTGGGGTTCACTTGGTGGGGCTTGGGATGCATTTTTACAATCTCTTGTTGGCGTTTTTTCTTTTTGCAGCCCCACCTTATCCCCCCACCCCCCTTTCCACCCCACAAACAAAGTAAGGAATGACTTCAACAACAGGAGGAAAGGCCTTCAGAAAAAGGCCAAAGAAAACTTAATCCGCCTGCTTGCGCAAGAAGGCGGGAATCTCAAAGTCATCCATCCCTCCCGAAGCCAGCGCATCCACCTTGGCCGCTGCCTGCGTCCGGTCGCGCGTGCGCCAGACACTGGGGGTTGCCATCGAGCCGTAGTCGGGCTGAGCCGAACCCGAAGGCGGGTTACCCATCGCCGCGCCATGGTGGTTGGGCACGTGAAACGGCACGTTATCGGTTCCAGTGCGCAGCACTTGCAAGGGAGGAGCGGTGCGGCGCATGCCCTGGCGGCTCAGACCGGTAGCGACCACGGTCACGCGGATCTCGTCACCGAGGTTGTCGTCGTAGGCCGTGCCGTAGATCACATGGGCATCGGGCGAGGCGTAGGCGCGAATGGTGTTCATGGCCAGCTTGGATTCGGCCAGTTTCAGGGAACCTTTGGCAGCCGTGATCAGCACCAGCACGCCCTTGGCGCCAGAGAGGTCAATGCCTTCGAGCAACGGGCAGGCCACGGCCTGCTCGGCGGCAATGCGGGCGCGGTCCGGGCCGGCGGCAACCGCCGTGCCCATCATGGCCTTGCCGGGCTCGCCCATGACCGTGCGCACGTCTTCAAAGTCGACGTTGACATGGCCGGGCACATTGATGATTTCGGCAATGCCGCCCACGGCATTTTTCAGCACATCGTTGGCATGGGCAAACGCCTGGTCTTGCGTCACGTCATCCCCCAGGACTTCGAGCAACTTCTCGTTGAGCACGACGATCAAAGAGTCCACGTTGGCCTCGAGCTCGGCCAGGCCGCCATCGGCATTGGTCATGCGACGGCCGCCTTCAAATTCGAAGGGCTTGGTGACCACTCCCACCGTCAAAATGCCCATTTCACGTGCCACACGGGCAATGACGGGCGCAGCGCCCGTGCCGGTGCCGCCGCCCATGCCTGCGGTGATGAAAAGCATGTGCGCGCCTTCAATGGCGCTGCGGATGTCGTCCACGGCCAACTCGGCAGCATCGCGGCCCTTGTCGGGTTTGCTGCCTGCGCCCAAGCCACTGCTGCCTAACTGAATGGTGCGGTGCGCATGGCTGCTGCTCAGGGCTTGCGCGTCGGTGTTGGCGCAAATGAACTCCACTCCCTGCACGGCACAGCTGATCATGTGGCCCACGGCGTTGCCGCCACCGCCGCCGACGCCGATCACCTTGATCTGGGTGCCCTGGTTAAAAGTTTGGTCTTCAATCATTTCGATAGGCATTATTCTCTCCTTAAGGTTTCAATAGTTTGGCAGTTGCCGAATGGTTTGGATACGGATCTGGGGGCTGAGCGCTCACGGCGGCCCGGCACAACGCCATCGGCACCGGGGGCTTTCGCGCGGGTTGGCCCCTACTCGGTCTGCTGGGCAAGCGACAGGGGCAGTCAGGTAGTTCATGGTCAAAAGTTCCCCACGAACCAGTCCTTGACCTGGCCGAAGGCAGTTTTCATGGAGCCATTTTTCTGGGCCACCTTGAAGCCACGCAGGCGCGCCGTACGCGCCTCCTCGAGCAAGCCCATCACGGTGGCTGCACGGGGCTGGGCCACCATGTCGGCCAGCGCACTGGAATATCTGGGGATGCCCCGGCGCACGGGCTTCAGGAAGATGTCTTCGCCCAGCTCCACCATGCCCGGCATGATGCAGCTGCCTCCGGTGAGCACAATGCCGCTGGAGAGCATTTCTTCAAAACCGGATTCGCGGATAACCTGGTGCACCAGTGAAAAAATCTCCTCCACACGCGGCTCAATCACGCCGGCGAGGGCCTGCCGGCTGAGCATGCGCGGACCCCGATCACCCAGGCCGGGCACCTCCACCTGCGCGTCGGGGTCGGCCAGCATCTGCTTGGCGTAGCCGCTCTCGACCTTGATTTCTTCCGCGTCCTTGGTGGGCGTGCGCAGCGCCATGGCAATGTCACTGGTGATCAGGTCGCCGGCAATCGGGATGATGGCGGTGTGGCGAATGGCCCCATTGGTGAAGATGGCCACGTCGGTGGTGCCGGCGCCAATGTCCACCAGCGCCACGCCCAACTCGCGCTCATCTTCGCTCAGTACCGAAAGACTGCTGGCCAGGGGGTTGAGCATCAACTGCTCGACCTCCAGGCCACAGCGGCGGACGCATTTGATGATGTTCTCGGCTGCCGTCTGGGCGCCGGTGACGATGTGCACCTTGGCCTCCAGGCGAATGCCGCTCATGCCGATAGGCTCTTTCACGTCCTGCCCGTCAATGATGAACTCTTGCGGCTCCACCAGCAGCAGGCGCTGGTCGGTCGAAATATTGATGGCTTTGGCCGTCTCCACCACACGGGCCACATCAGCGGCGGTCACCTCTCGGTCCTTGATGGCCACCATGCCGCTGGAGTTGATGCCGCGAATGTGGCTGCCGGTGATGCCGGTGTAGACGCGAGTGATCTTGCAGTCTGCCATGAGCTCAGCTTCTTTCAAGGCCTGCTGAATGCTTTGGACCGTGGCGTCAATGTTGACCACCACCCCGCGCTTGAGGCCGTTACTGGGCGCTACACCCAGGCCAGCGAGTTTGAGCGTGCCGCCCGGGAGCACTTCGGCCACGACCACCATGACCTTGGCAGTGCCGATGTCCAGCCCGACGACCAGGTCCTTGTATTCTTTTGCCATAGTTTTACCTGTTGCTCCTGTTGCCGCTACTTTGCTACTTTTTTCAAACCATCCACTGCCACCGTGGTCACCCCACCCAGGCGGATCGCGTACCCATCGGTGTGCCTCAAATCCGCTGTTTCCAGGGCATCTGGTTTTCTTCCATACCGGGATGTGACTTGCGTCAAGGTGCCCAGGAACTGTTGCGTTCGGGCCACCGCCTCCTCGGGCGTGCCACTGCCAAGTTCCATGACCGCACCGTTGTCGGACCGCGCCCGCCACCCGCCATGACCGGTCAACTCCAGCTGGACCAGGGGCATGTCAAGGGCCTCAAACTGGGGCGACAGCGTCTGGTACATGACCAAGACCTTTGATGCCTGGGCGTCCGGACCGAGAAGGCGAGGCAGGTCATCTTCATCGACCTCGCCCACATTGGCCTCAAACACCTCGCCCAAGTGGTTGACCAGCGTTGAGGCGCTCTCGGGGCCCCAGTAGGCCACGGCCTGATGCTCCTCAAGCACCACCCTCAGCCGGTTGGGAAAATCCCGCCGCACAATCGCGCGGCGAACCCAGGGCAAAGTCTCAAAGGCGTGCCGTGCGTCGCTTAAATCCATTGTGAAAAACGTGCCGCGCAGGAGTGGCGCCACGTTGGCGCGCAAGGTAACGGCATTGTGATGCGACACATCGCCAGTGACGGTAATGCCTTGCACGGCCCACGTGGGGTGTCGAACGGCCCAACCAGCCAGGGCGCCCATAGCCAGCAGCGCGAACGCCAGAAAAAAGACGGAAGCCGTCTGATTCATGAGTCGCACATCAACGGGCATGGGACTATGCATCATCGGGTGGTCTGAGCCAGGGGCTCGCTGTAGTCCAGCGTGGCGTAACGGATCAACTCCAGGCAGAGCGACGGGTAACTGATGCCCGCTGCCCGGGCGGCCATGGGCACCAGGGAATGGCCGGTCATGCCGGGTGAGGTGTTGATTTCCAGCAGATAGGGCTTGCGTGTGCGGGCATCCACCATCACGTCGGCCCGGCCCCACCCCCTGCAACCGAGGGTGCGGTAGGCCTGGAGCACCAGTTCCTGGATGCGCACTTCTTCACCTTCAGGCAGCCCGCAGGGCACCAGGTACTGGGTCGTGTCGGTGAAGTACTTGGCCTCATAGTCGTAGTTGCCCTCAGGGGCCACGATGCGAACCACAGGCAGGGTGCGGGCGCTCTGGTCGGAACCCAGCACGGCAATGGTTACTTCGTCGCCGCTGATGAACTGTTCGCATAAAACCTCGGAGTCATGCAGCGCCGCAAGCTCGTAAGCCGCTGCGCACTGGTCGGCATTGGTCACCTTGGTCAGACCGATGGTGGAGCCCTCACGGGCGGGCTTCACGATCATGGGGCTGCCCAGGACGTCAAACGCCTGCACCGTGGCCTGGACGCTGTCAACCAGCTGCCAAGCCGGGGTGGGCAGATTTTCGGCACGCCAGATGCGCTTGGTCATGACCTTGTCAATGGCGATGCTGGAAGCCATGACGCCGGAGCCGGTATAGGGAATCCCGAGCAACTCCAGCGCCCCTTGCACCGTCCCGTCTTCTCCAAACCGGCCGTGCAGCGCGATAAAACAGCAGGAGAACCCCTCGTGCTTGAGATCGGCCAACTCGCGCAGCGAAGGGTCGAACGGATGGGCATCCACGCCCTGCGAACGCAGAGCGTCGAGGACGCCCTGGCCCGACATGAGGGAGACTTCGCGCTCAGCGGAGGCGCCGCCCATCAGCACGGCCACCTTGGCGGTCTTGAGATCAAATGGCTTCACAGCGCGCGTCTTTCTTCAACTGATTGTGCGGAGTTCTGTTGCAAATCCAATACTTTGGCGGGCACACCACCGATGGAGCCGGCACCCATGCACAGCACCACGTCGCCAGCCCGCGCTGTATCCAGGATGACGCTGGGCATATCCACCATATCGTCGACAAACAAAGGCTCGATTTTGCCCGCTACCCGCAGCGCTCGGGCCAGACTTCGGCCGTCGGCGGCCACAATCGGTGCCTCGCCCGCGGCATAGACTTCAGCCAGCAACACGGCATCAGCCAGGGCAATCACTTTGACGAAGTCTTCAAAACAGTCTCGCGTGCGGCTGAACCGGTGTGGCTGGAAAGCCAGCACCAGGCGGCGCCCCGGAAAGGCACCCCGCGCGGCAGCCAGCGTGGCCGCCATTTCCACGGGGTGGTGGCCGTAATCGTCGACCAGCGTGAACGTGCCTCCGCCCAGCACCGGCACCTCGCCGTAGCGCTGAAAACGCCGGGCCACCCCTTTGAACTCGGCCAGAGCCTTCTGGACGGCTGCGTCTTCAATGTTCAGCTCCACCGCCACGGCAATCGCGGACAGGGCATTGAGCACGTTGTGACGTCCTGGCAGGTTCAGCACCACCTCCAGGTCAGGCAGCACCACACCATTGCGCCGTTGTACGGTGAACTGCATCTGGCCATCCACCGCCCGCACATCCACTGCACGCACTTGGGCGCCTTCATCAAAGCCGTAGCTGGTGATCGGGCAAGTCACTTGCGGCACGATGTCGCGCACCGCCGGATCGTCAGTGCACAAAATAGCTACCCCATAGAATGGCATGCGGTGCAGGAAATCAACAAATGCGCCTTTGAGCCGGGCAAAGTCATGCCCATAAGTCTCCATGTGGTCAGCGTCGATGTTGGTCACCACCGCCATCACCGGCAGCAGGTTCAAAAACGAGGCATCCGACTCGTCGGCCTCCACCACGATGTAATCGCCCTGTCCCAGGCGGGCATTGGCACCGGCACTGTTGAGGCGCCCGCCAATCACAAAGGTGGGGTCCAGTCCAGCCTCGGCCAGCACACTGGCCACGAGGCTGGTGGTGGTGGTCTTGCCGTGGGTGCCGGCAATGGCGACCCCTTTTTTCAGACGCATCAGCTCGGCCAGCATGAGCGCCCTGGGCACCACTGGAATGCGGTTCTCGCGCGCCTTGATCACCTCGGGGTTGTCGGTTTGCACGGCAGTGGAGGTCACCACAGCATCGGCGCCCTGGACATGGCTGGCGTCATGGCCGATGTAAGTCGTGATACCCAACACACCCAGACGCTTGAGTGTGGCACTGTCACTCAGATCCGAACCGGAAATGGTGTAACCCAGGTTAAAGAGCACTTCAGCAATGCCCGACATACCGACCCCGCCCAGGCCGACGAAATGAATGTGACGCACGGCGTGCTTCATCGGGTCAACTCCTCGCACGCGGCCACGATGTGGGCAGTGGCTTCTGTTTTTTGCATTTTTTTTGCTTTTATCCCTTTATTCAAAAGGGTTTCGCGCTCTGTTTTTTGTAGTTTATCAGCCAACCATTCTGGCGACATTTTCGCTTGCGGCACCTGCCATCCTGCCCCCTGACGCACCAAAAACTCGGCATTTCGGGTCTGGTGGTCGTCCACGGCAGAGGGAAACGGCACGAACAACGCGGCTGCGCCAACGGCGGCGATTTCGCTCACCGTGCTGGCACCGGCGCGGCAGATGACCAGGTCAGCATCGGCAAAGGCTTGGGCCGTGTCATCGATGAACGGGATGAGTTGCGCCTGCACGCCGGCTGCCGTGTAATTGGCTTGCAGGGCGTCAATCTGGCGGGCACCACTTTGGTGGGTCACCACGGGTCGCTTGTCCGCAGGGATCAGGGCCAATGCACGGGGCACCACGTCGTTCAGGGCTTTGGCCCCCAGGCTGCCGCCCAGCACCAGGACGCGCAGAGGGCCGCTGCGGCCGGCAAAACGAGCCTCTGGCTCAGGCATGCGCAAGAAGTTGGTGCGCAAGGGGTTACCGACCCACTGCCCTTTTTTGAATACATCCGGAAATGCCGTAAAGATCCGGTCGGCCACGCCAGCCAGCACCTTGTTGGCCAGGCCCGCCACCGAGTTTTGCTCATGCAGCACCAGCGGCTTGCCCAGCAGCACACTCATCATGCCGCCGGGGAAGGTGATGTAGCCGCCCAGCCCCAGCACCACATCGGGCTTGACCCGGCGAACCACCTGAATGCTCTGCCAGAAGGCTCGCAGCAAACGCGCCGGCAACCACACCAGCGAGAGTCGGCCTTTGCCTCGCACCCCTGAAAAATCCACCGTCTCAAAGGCAAAACCCTGGGCCGGCACCAACTGGCTTTCCATGGAGGGCTGCTCCGCGCTCCCCGTGCCACCCAACCAGTGCACCTGCCAGCCGCGTTCTCGCAGGGCATGCGCTACTGCCAGGCCAGGGAAGATGTGGCCTCCCGTACCACCGGCCATGACCAGGGCCACCTTTTGCGCGGCGCTCATACGCGGCCTCCGTGCATCAGGGTGCGGTTTTCGTAGTCAATGCGCAGCACCACCGCCAGGGCGACCAAATTCACCAAAATGGCCGAGCCGCCGTAGCTCATGAGCGGCAAGGTCAGACCTTTGGTGGGCAACGCACCCAGGTTCACGCCCATGTTGATGAAGGCCTGAAAGCCCATCCAGATGCCTACGCCTTGTGCCACCAGCCCGGCAAAAACCCGGTCCAGCGCAATGGCCTGACGGCCTATGTGCATCATTCGCCGAGTCAGCCAGACAAACAGTGCTATGACGAACAACACGCCTACCAGGCCGAATTCCTCACCGATCACAGCCAGCAAAAAGTCGGTATGCGCCTCTGGCAACCAGTGCAACTTCTCCACGCTGCCGCCCAAACCCACACCAAAAATCTCACCTCGTCCAATGGCAATCAGCGAGTGGGTGAGCTGATACCCTTTGGCCAGCGCGTTTTGCTCGCTCCACGGATCCAGGTAGGCAAAGATGCGCTCCCGGCGCCACTCGCTCGATGCAATGATCAAGCCGAAAGCCACGACCAAAATGGTGGCAATCAAAAAGAACATGCGGGCATTGACACCGCCTAAAAACAAGATTCCCATCGCAATCACCGCAATGACCATGAAGGCGCCCATATCCGGCTCAGCCAGCAACAGGACGCCCACGACCCCCACCGCTGCCCCCATTGGCAAGACCGCGCGAAAGAATCGCTCCTTGACCTCCATCTTGCGCACCATGTAATTGGCGGCGTAAAGCAGCACTGTGAATTTGGCCAGTTCGGAAGGCTGAAAGCTGAACGGTCCGATGGAGATCCACCGGCGCGCGCCGTAAACCACCTTGCCTACGTGGGGGATCAGCACAAGAAGCAACAACGCCAGAGAAACCACAAACAGCCAGGGAGCGGCTTTTTCCCAGGTTGCCACTGACACCTGGAACGCCACCAGCGCCGCCACAAAGCCAATCACCAGCCAAGCGCTATGGCGCACCAGAAAGTAAGTTGGGGTGTAGCGTGCAAAGCGCGGGTTCTCCGGCATGGCGATCGAAGCGGAATACACCATCACCAAGCCCCAGGCCATCAAGGCCACGGCCACCCAGATCAGCGGCTGATCAAATCCCATCTTGCGCGTGGGCACGCTGCCGGTCTCGGCACGCCGTGTAGCGCCCAGCCGCACTGGCAGCACATCGGCCACCGGCGCGGTCAAGCGGCCAGCCCAGGCCGACATGCGCCGGGCCAGACTGTTCACAGCGTCTCCTCCAGGGGCACGCCGGCGGCGTTGGCCATGTCGCGCACAGAATCACAGAACACCCGGGCCCGGTGCTCGTAGTCGTCAAACATGTCAAAACTGGCGCAGGCAGGCGACATCAAGACCGCGTCGCCGGCATGGGCCTGCGCGTTGGCCATGCGCACTGCCTGGGGCAAGGTCTCGGCATCCAGCAGCGCCACGCCAGTCTCTTGCAGCGCGGCGCGGATCAGGGGCGCATCACGCCCGATCAGCACGACCGCGCGCGCATGACGCGCCACGGCGGGCGCCAGCGGCGAGAAGTCCTGGCCCTTGCCTTCACCGCCCAAAATGGCGATGACCTTGCGGTCTTCACCCAGGCCATTCAAGGCCGCCACCGTGGCACCCACGTTGGTGCCTTTGCTATCGTCGAAAAACTCTACCTCGTTGAACCGGCCAATCGACTGCACCCGGTGCGGCTCGCCCCGGTAGTCACGCAAGCCATAAAGCACGGGGCCCAGGGCGCAGCCCCCGGCGCAGGCCAATGCCAGCGCCGCAAGCGCATTGGTCGCATTGTGCCGACCGCGAATGCGCAAGGCATCGGCCGGCATCAGGCGCTGGATGTGGATCTCTTCAGCAGCCTCGTTGCGTTTGCGGCGGGTTTCATCGGCCTCCAGCGCACGCACCAGCCAGACCATGCCGTTGACCTCTTCGAGACCAAAATCGCCGGGTCGTTGCGGCACATTACCGCCAAAGGTGATGTAGGAGCGCAGCACGGGCCGCTGTAACTTGACCCGCGCGGGCGCCGGCAGCATGGCCATCACCGTCGGGTCATCGCGGTTAAGCACCATCAAGCCATGTTGGCCAAAAACATTGCTCTTTGCCTGCACATAGGTGGCCAGGCTGCCGTGCCAGTCCAGGTGGTCCTGGGTTACGTTGAGAACCGTGGCCGCCGTGGGCTCAAAACCTGTCTCACCGTCGAGCTGGAAGCTGGACAACTCGATCACCCACACCTCGGGCAAAGTGCCTGCATCCAGGTGCGCGGTCAAGGTGTCGAGCAGCGTAGGGCCAATGTTGCCGGCCACGGCCACGGTCTTGCCCGCGCGGCTCACCAATTGCCCGGTGAGTGCAGTGACGGTGGTTTTGCCATTGGTGCCGGTGATGGCCAGTACCTGCGGGCTGTAGCCCCGCTGGATCTTCAAATCGGCCAAAGCTCGAGAAAACAAGCTCAATTCACCTCTAGCCGGCAGACCGATTGCATTGGCACAGTCAAAAACAAGAGCGACCTCCAAGGGTGTCAAGCCCGGGCTCTTGTAAACGGCAGACAGGTCAGCGCCTTCCACCAGACTGGCACTCAGCGGGTCGCTGATAAAACGGGCCTCGGGTACTTCGCGCTGCAAGGAGGGCAGCTGCGCAGGTGCCTCGCGGGTGTCCGCCACCGTGACCCGGGCACCCGCGCGGGCGCACCAGCGCGCCATGGCCAAGCCGGAGAGGCCAAGGCCCAGAATCAGGATGTGTTGACCTCCCAACCGCTCTGCGCCAGGCCACGCGAAGGCGACAGCCGCCGCCGCGGGGCGCAGCACAGCAGCTTGGTCGTCCATGTGGGGTGTGGTCATGGTTAGCGCAGCTTCAAGGTTGACAGGCCGACCAGGCACAAGAGCATGGTGATGATCCAGAAGCGCACCACCACTTGGGTCTCTTTCCAGCCGCTTTTCTCGAAGTGGTGGTGCAGCGGTGCCATTTTGAGCAGGCGCCGGCCCGTGCCATAGCGCTTTTTGGTGTACTTGAACCAGGTGACCTGCAACATGACCGACAGGGCTTCCACCACAAATATTCCACCCATGATGGCCAGCACAATTTCCTGGCGCACGATCACGGCAATGGTGCCCAGAGCCGCGCCCAGGGCCAATGCGCCCACGTCACCCATGAAAACCTGCGCTGGATGGGTGTTGAACCACAAAAAGGCCAAGCCGGCGCCAGCCATGGCGGCACAAAACACCAGCAGCTCACCCGTGCCTGGAATGTACGGAAAAAACAGATATTTGGAATACACCACGCTACCGGTCACATAGGCAAAAATGCCCAGGGCTGAACCGACCATCACCACGGGCATGATGGCCAGACCATCAAGGCCGTCGGTCAGGTTCACCGCGTTACTGGATCCCACAATGACCAGGTACGTCAGGATCACAAAACCCAGAACCCCCAGCGGGTAGCTGATTTCCTTGAAAAAAGGCAACATCAATCCAGCCTTGGGCGGCAGGCTCAGGTCGAACCCCGACTTAACCCAGCTGAAAAACAATTCCAGCACGCGAAGGTTGGAGCTCTCCGAAATACTGAACACCAAGTAGAGCGCCGCCAACAGACCAATCACCGACTGCCAGAAATATTTTTCACGCGAACGCATGCCCTCAGGGTCCTTGTGAACCACCTTGCGCCAGTCGTCGACCCAACCGACCGTCCCAAACGCCAGGGTCACCAGGAGCACAATCCACACAAATCGGTTGCTCAGGTCCACCCAAAGGAGGGTGGACAGCGTGATGCACAGCAAAATCAGCACGCCGCCCATGGTCGGGGTGCCGCTCTTGCTCAGGTGGGACTCCATGCCGTAGCCGCGAATGGGCTGGCCAATCTTGAGCGACGTCAGGTGCCGAATCACGAATGGCCCGGCTACCAGCCCCATCAGCAAGGCAGTCATGGCGGCCATCACGGCCCGAAATGTCAGGTACTGGAAGACCCGGAAAAAACCAAATTCAGGCGACAGGGTCTGCAACCACTGCGCAAGGTAGATCAGCATGCTGCAGTTCCCTTTTTTTCTTGTTCGTGCTGAACGATGGCCGCAACCACTTGCTCCATCTTCATGAATCGCGAGCCCTTGACGACGATGCTGCCGGTCCATGGCAGCGCCGCCAGCACGGCCGCCTGGAGCGCGGCCATATCGTAGAAATGGCGGCCCGTGCCAAAAGCTCCGCTCGTCGCCGCAGACAGCTTGCCCAGCGTGAATACGGCGTCAATGCCCTTCAAGTGGGCATACTGCCCGGCCTGGGCATGGAAAGCGGGGCCCTCGTCGCCGACTTCGCCCATGTCACCCAACACCAGCAAACGCGGGCCTGGCAGGCTGGCCAGCACATCAATGGCGGCCTGAACCGAGTCGGGGTTGGCGTTGTAGCTGTCGTCGACCAGCGTGATGGCGCGGTCCGCCACCTGCACCAGCAGCGCCCTGGATCGGCCCTTGACCGGCTCAAACGCGGCCAGACCGAGCGCAATCGGAGCCAGCGGCACGCCAGACGCGAGCGCGCAAGCCGCTGCAGCCAGCGAGTTCTTGACGTTGTGCAGGCCCGCGATATGCAGGGCATAAGTCAACGGCCCCGCCGGCGTGCCGGCAGATACCTGCCAGGCGTCCCCCGACCACTGCGCAGCCAAGCAGGCCACGTCAGCCTGGCGGTCTGCACCGGCTGCGGCACTGAAGGTGAGTGTGGCACGTGCGCCGGCCTTGGCTGCCCACAACGCACTGAAAGCGTCGTCAGAAGGAAAGACTGCAACGCCCTGCGCCGGCAGGGCGTCAATGACCGAGCCGTTTTCTTCGGCTACTGCGTCGACCGTGCCCATGAATTCAAGGTGCTCGCGCTGGGCGTTGTTCACCAGCGCCACGGTAGGTTGGGCCATGGCAGCCAGCGTGGCTATTTCACCGGGGTGGTTCATGCCGAGTTCGACTACGGCCATCTTGTGTTCGGTACGCAGGCGCAACAGGGTCAAAGGCACACCGATATCGTTGTTGAGGTTGCCCTGGGTTGCCAGGCAGGCTTGGGGTTTGAAGGCCCGCAAAATGGCGGCAATCATCTGGGTCACTGTGGTCTTGCCATTGCTACCCGTCACCGCGATCAGCGGCAACTGGAATTGCGTCCGCCATCCCGTGGCCAGGCCGGCCAATGCCAGTTTGGCATCCGGCACCACCAGCCCCGGCAGGCCGGCGGCTTGCAGGCGCTCATCGGCGTCCCCCTGGCAAATCGCTGCCACCGCGCCCCGGGCCCGGGCCTCAACCAAAAAATCATTGCCGTCAAAACGCTCACCCCGCAGCGCCACAAACAGATCTCCGGGCTCAATCGTCCGGGTGTCGGTGTGAACGCGCTGAAAGGACACCGCGTCGCCGTGACCCAGGGGGTCCACGAGCCGCACGTTCTCCAGACACGCCAGGGCTTCCTGCAAGGTCATCATTTCAAGCATGGGACGCACCCGGTGCATGCCAACGGCCCAAGGCCTCGCGCAATTGAGCGAGATCCGAGAACGGTAGAAACTGGCCAGCGACCTCCTGATAATCCTCATGACCCTTGCCGGCGATCAGCAACACATCCGTCTGCGCCGCTGCGCCAAGGGCATGGGAAATAGCCAAAGCCCGGTCCGGCTCCACCACAACGTGCGCGTGACCCCTCAGGCCCGGCAAAATCTGGCTGATGATGAAATCAGGCCTCTCGCTGCGCGGGTTGTCGTTGGTCACCACCACCTGATCGGCATAGCGGGCGGCCGTGGCCCCCATGAGCGGACGCTTGGCAATGTCGCGGTTGCCACCACAACCAAAAACACACCACAGCTGCCCGCCTCGCTGAGTCGCGAGAGGGCGCAGCGCCTCCAGCGCCTTGCCCAGCGCATCGGGCGTATGGGCATAGTCCACGGCAGCCAGAGGTTGGCCAGGTGCGCCAGCAAATTCCATTCGACCGGGCACCGGCGTCAAATCGGCGCAGGTCGCTACGGCGGCGCCCAATGGCACGCCCAAAATGCGCATCGCGGCGATCACACCCAACAGGTTTGCCACGTTATAGGCGCCAATCAGGTGGGTCTGAAGCACAGGTGCCTCACCGGACGCACCCTGCTCCCGCACGGTAAAACGCATGCCCTGGATACCGTGGCTGATGTCACACGCCTGCAGGCGAGCGGCCTGGCTGCAAGACACCGTCCATACGTCAGGTCCCTGGCTTGAGAGCGCAGCGGCCAGAGCAGCACCCTGAACGTCATCCAGATTGATGACGGCGGCCTGCAGCCCGGCCCACTGAAACAGCCGGGCCTTGGCCTGCCAATAAGCAGCCATGGTGCCGTGGTAATCCAGATGATCCTGGGTGAAATTGGTGAAGATCGCGGTGTGAATATGGGTTCCGTCCAGGCGGTGTTCCTCGATCCCGATCGAGGACACCTCGATGGCACAGGCCTGCACACCCTCTTCCACAAAGCGCTTGAAGGTCTGTTGAAGCAATACCGGGTCCGGGGTGGTCAGGCCGGTGGCTACGCAGGCGCCCAACGCAGAGCCCTGTCCTTCGGCGGCACCGGGCGCTGGCGGGTGGCCAATGCCCAAAGTACCCACCAGTCCGCAGGGAATCATCTTGTGCTGCTTCAAATAAGTGAGCGCCTGGGCCAACCACCACGCAGTCGAGGTTTTGCCGTTGGTGCCGGTCACCGCCAGCACATGAAGGTGCTGGCTGGGTTGCCCAAAAAATGCCGCTGCAATCGGGCCGCTGGCCACCTTGAGTTGCTCGTAAGAGGCGACCTGGTCGCTGCTGAACGCATAGGCCTCCAAGCCCACCCGCTCCACAAGGCACGCGGTAGCGCCACGGGCCAGTGCCGAGGCCACATGCGCTCTCGCATCGGTCGCCGCGCCGGGCCAGGCAATGAAACCGTCACCCGGCTGAATTTTCCGGCTGTCGGCGTGAAGCGTCCCGGTGACACGGGTGCGCAGCCACTGCGCTGCCGCGAGGGGGGTGGCCAATTCAAGCATCAGAAGCTCTCCTCGACTGGCTGGGCCACGATCTGGGGCTTGACCGTCATGTCGGGCTGAACGCCCATCATGCGCAAAGTCTGCTGAACCACTTCACTGAACACAGGCGCGGCGACCACGCCACCGTAATATTGCCCTGCACTGGGTTCGTCCAGCATCACCGCCACAATGATGCGGGGGGTCTCAATTGGAGCCATGCCCACGAACCAGCCCCGGTATTTTCGGTTCTTGGCGGTGCCGTACCCCTTGCCAATCTGCTTATAGGCCGTGCCCGATTTGCCGCCCACGGAATAACCGATTGTTTGTGCCCTTTGGCCGGTGCCACCGGGGCCAGCCGCCATTTGCAACATCTTGCGGACCTGCCCCGCCGTGCGCGCCGACAGCACCTGCACTCCCACAGCCGGTTCGCTGCTCTTGAGCATGGTGGCGGGGATGATCTGGCCATCGTGAGAAAACACGGTGTAGGAGCGGGCCATCTGAAACAGGGAGGCTGACAGCCCATATCCATAGCTCATGGTGGCCTGTTCAATCGGACGCCAGGTCTTGTGCGGACGCAACCGGCCCGACACAGCGCCGGGAAAACTGATTTGCGGCTTTTGCCCAAAGCCTGCGTTGGAGAACAACTCCCACATCTCGCGCGCGGGCATCTGCATGGCGATCTTGGCGGTGCCGATGTTGCTGGATTTCTGAATCACACCTTCGACAGTCAGCATGCCGTTGGGGTGCGAGTCCGAGATGGTGGAGCCAGTGATGGTGTAGCGACCGTTGCCGGTATCGATCATGGTTTGCGGCGTGAGACGCCCAGTCTCCAGGCCCAGACCCACCGTGAACGGCTTCATCACCGAACCAGGCTCAAATGTGTCGGTCAACGCACGGTTGCGCAATTGTTCACCCGTCAGGTTGCGCCGCTTGGACGGGGAATAGCTGGGGTAATTGGCCAGCGCCAGCACCTCGCCCGTGACAGCGTCCAGAACCACGACGCTGCCCGCACGTGCCTTGTGCAATTGCACGGCATCGCGCAGCTTTTGGTAGGCAAAGTATTGCACCTTGCTGTCCACGCTCAATTGCAGGTCGCGCCCATCGGCCGGCGGCACGGTCTCTCCGACCGCCTCGACCACCCGGCCCATCCGGTCCTTGATCACACGCCGTGAGCCATTGCGCCCGGCAAGCTCTTTGTTGAAGGCCAGCTCAACGCCCTCTTGCCCGATGTCCTCGACGTTGGTGAAACCCACCACATGAGCCAGCGCCTCGCCTTCAGGGTATTCACGTCGGTACTCCATGCGCTGATAGACGCCCTTGATACCCAGCGCAGCAATCTCCTTGCCCACCGACTCGTCCACCTGGCGTTTGAGCCAGACAAAAGTCTTGTCTTCGTCTGCGAGGCGTTTGTCCAGATCGGCCAGCGGCATCTCCAGTAATTTAGCCAGTTTTTGGAGCTGACCCCTGTCCCGCTCCACGTCTTCCGGAATCGCCCAAATGCTGGGCGCCGGGATGCTGGAAGCCAAAATCAAACCATTGCGGTCCAGCACACGGCCCCGGTTCGCAGGCAACGCCAAG
Organism: Rhodoferax sp. OV413; assembly: GCA_943371745.1. Classification (GTDB taxonomy): domain Bacteria; phylum Pseudomonadota; class Gammaproteobacteria; order Burkholderiales; family Burkholderiaceae_C; genus Rhodoferax. The sequence continues at coordinate 14,444 of CALRWE010000016.1, read as the reverse complement.
GTTCGGGCAAATCGCACCTCACCTTGCTTCTGAAAGAAGTCATTGGCCACCACCTGGATATAGGCCGCACGGGCTGCCAAGCCGGCAAAGCCCAAGGCAATGGCCGCCACGATGAGTTTGCTGCGCCAGACTGGCGTACGACTGGCCAGCAGCGGGCTGGCCGTGTAAGTGATGCCGCGCCTCACTGGATCAACCTCGCTGCAGAGCGACCCGAGCCGGCATCGGCGCCCACCGCGGCGCCGGCCGCAGTGTCCTTGTCAAGATAATGCGTAATGGCCGGGGTCACCGGGCGCATCTGCAATTGCGCCTTGGCCAGGCGCTCCACACGCAGCGGCGTGGCCTGTGCGCGCTTTTCCACGTGCAGGCGTTCCAGATCGGCGGCCAGTCGGCGGGCCTCCGAGCGGGACCGGTCCAGCTCGGAGAACAAACGGCGCGACTCATACTGCACATTGACCAGATACAAGGCACTGGCCACCACAGCCAGAAGCAGCACCAGATTGACCCGGATCATGCAGCCGTCCTTTGCGCCACACGCATGATGGCGCTGCGCGAACGGGGATTGCGCGCTACCTCGGCAGCGCTGGGCTTCAGACGGTCCAGCGCCTGCAGCTTCATCACCTTTGGGGGTGCAAACGGGTTGCGCCGGTCGTACTCGTCCCGGGAATGTTTGGCAACGAACTGCTTGACGATGCGGTCTTCGAGCGAGTGAAAGCTGATCACCACCAAACGCCCGCCGGGCGCCAATACCTGCAGACTGGCCTCTAGGGCCTGTTGCAGTTCTTCAAGTTCGGCATTGATGAAAATCCGAAAAGCCTGAAATGTGCGCGTCGCAGGGTTCTGGCCCTGCTCGCGGGTCTTGACCGTGTCAGCCACGAGTTGGGCCAGCTCGGTGGTGGTTGAAATAGGGCCCCGCTCCTGTCGGCGAGCAACAATCGTCTTTGCAATTGCCCCAGCAAACCGTTCTTCACCGTAGTCACGTATCACCTCCGTTATTTTGTCAACATCGGCGTAAGCCAGCCATTGCGCCACACTTTCGCCACGCGTCGTGTCCATGCGCATGTCCAGTGGCGCCTCGAATCTAAAACTGAAACCACGCTCTGCTTTGTCGATCTGCGGCGAACTGATGCCCAAGTCCAGCAACAAACCCGAAACGCTGGCGGGAGGCAATTCCCCCAAGTGAGAAAAGCCCTGGTGCCGGATGGAAAAGCGCGAGTCCTGAATGGTGGCCGCCTCGGTCAGTGCTTCCAGGTCCTTGTCGAAAGCGATCAGGTGCCCCTCAGCGCCCAGACGGGAAAGAATCAGCCGGCTGTGCCCACCCCGGCCAAAGGTACCGTCCACATAGGTACGCGAACCTGCGTCGAGTGCAATCGCTGCGTTCTCGGTGCTGTCCAGAAGCGCATCAACCGCTTCATCCAACAGCACGGTGGTGTGTGTCAATGAGTTTTCCACCGCCAGCCTTCAGAAAGAGAAGTCCTTGAAGACATCGGGCATCTCAGCTTGCATGGCCTGGGCTTCCTGGGCTTCGTAGGTGGATTTATCCCACAATTCGAAATGATTGCCCATACCCATCAAGACCGTGTCACGGCTGATGCTGGCAGCTGACCTCAACTCCGGGGACACCAGGATGCGACCGGTACCGTCCATATCCACATCCATCGCGTTACCCAGAAATATGCGTTTCCACCACTGCGCCGACATCGGCAACGCAGCAACACGCTCGCGGAATTTTTCCCACTCCGGACGGGGGAACACCATGAGGCAACCGTGCGGGTGTTTGGTGAGTGTGAGTTGCCCGGAGGCGGTTGCGGTCAACACGTCACGATGCCGGGTCGGCACAGACAGCCGCCCCTTTGCATCCAGACTTAATGATGACGCCCCTTGAAACACAGCAGCACACTCTCTTTTGGTGAGAATACAAAAAAATGGAAGTACAAAGGCACTTTTCACCACTTAATTGCACTTTTTTCCACTGTATCAGCAAATCCCAACCCCGCAAGCCCGCTTACAACAAATTTTTTCAATGAAATCAAGTACTTAGAAACAACTGCAACAGCAAATTACAGCAAAATCCGTTCAAAATTAAGTACTTAGCTCGTCTTATGAAAGTAACGCGTGAACGCCCTGCGCCAACGCCCCCTCAAGGTCTACAGGATGTAACGAGAGAGATCTTCATCTCGGCTCAACTCGCCCAGGCGGGCATCCACATAAGCGGCATCGATCTGGATCGTCTGACCAGCCAGCTTAGCCGCATCAAAACTAATCTCGTCCAGCAAGCGCTCCATCACTGTGGACAACCGTCGGGCGCCGATATTTTCGGTCCGCTCGTTCACATCAAAGGCAATATGGGCCAAGCGCGTGATGCCCTCGTCGAGAAACTCAACAAAAACGTTTTCAGTGGCCAGTAGCGCCTGGTATTGCTTGACCAGTGACGCGTGGGTTTGCGTCAGGATGGCAACGAAGTCCTGCACCGAGAGGGACTGCAACTCCACCCGAATCGGAAAACGCCCCTGTAACTCAGGGATCAGATCACTGGGCTTGCTCAAGTGAAAGGCCCCTGAGGCAATAAACAGAATGTGATCCGTCTTGACCATGCCGTATTTGGTGGACACCGTCGTGCCCTCGACCAGCGGCAGCAGGTCCCGCTGAACGCCCTGGCGGGAAACCTCAGAGCCGCTACCCTCACTGCGCGACGTGACCTTGTCAATCTCGTCGATGAACACGATGCCGTTCTGCTCCAGCATATGCAGCGCCTGGGTCTTGATCTCCTCCTCATTGACCAGCTTGGCGGCCTCTTCATCAACGAGCAACTTGAGGGCCTCGCCGATCTTGAGCTTGCGGGTTTGCCGCTTTTGCTGCCCCATCTGGCCAAACATGCCGCGCAATTGCTCGGTCATTTCCTCCATGCCGGCTGGCCCCATGATCTCCAACTGCGGTGCCGACTGTGCGACGTCAATCTCGATTTCCCGGTCGGCCAGCTGGCCTTCACGCAGCTTCTTGCGAAAAGTCTGGCGTGCGGTGCTCTCGGGCTCACCCGCCAGGGCGGCACCAAAGTCACCCCGCGGCGGTGGAATCAGGATGTCCAGAACCCGCTCTTCGGCGGCGTCTTCCGCGCGGACACGCACCTTTTTCATCTCGGCCACGCGAGTCTGCTTGACCGCAATGTCCGCCAGATCACGAATGATGGCGTCTACATCCTTGCCCACATAGCCCACCTCAGTGAACTTGGTGGCCTCCACCTTGATGAACGGCGCATCGGCCAGCCGGGCCAAACGCCGGGCGATCTCGGTCTTGCCTACGCCCGTGGGCCCGATCATCAGAATATTTTTGGGCGTGATCTCTGCGCGCAGGCCGGGCTCGACCTGTTGGCGGCGCCAGCGGTTGCGCAGGGCAATCGCCACAGCCCGCTTGGCCTGCTGCTGACCGACGATGTGTTTGTCGAGTTCGACAACAATTTCTTGTGGGGTCATGGACGACATGGTTTCAAAGGGTCTCAATAGTGTGGTTCATGTTGGTGTAAATGCACAGTTCTCCGGCAATCTCCAACGATTTTTTGACGATCTCGGGTGCCGACAATTCCGTGTTTTTCAGCAACGCAATGGCTGCGGCTTGCGCATAAGCTCCACCCGAGCCAATGGTGACAATGCCATTTTCGGGCTCCAGCACGTCGCCGTTGCCGGTGATGATGAGAGAGGCTTCACTGTCAGCCACCGCCAGCATGGCTTCCAGCCGACGCAATACGCGATCCGTGCGCCAGTCTTTGGTCAGCTCGATGGCGGCACGCACCAAGTGCCCCTGGTGCTTCTCCAGCTTCGCTTCAAAACGCTCAAACAGGGTAAAGGCATCGGCCGTCGCACCGGCAAAACCTGCCAGAACCTTGCCGTGGTAGAGCTTGCGGACCTTGCGGGCCGTTCCCTTGACAACAATGTTGCCCAAGGTGACCTGGCCGTCGCCGCCGATCGCGACCGAATAGCCCTCGGATGTTTTGCGACGCACGCTGATGATGGTCGTACCGTGAAATTGTTCCATAGATGATGTGGTTCCGGTCGTCCAGTGCAGCGACAAGCCCTGCCTGGACGTCCTGTTGGCTAAAAGTTGCGGGTAAATGGCGGCCGCTCAGGTGTTGCGGATGACCACTCGGGCGTGTTCATTGATTCCGATCACATTGAAGAAGGCGGCCACGAGACACGGTACGTCGCGAAACTGGACATGGCAACCTTCAGACTCGCGCGCCAACACCCAGTTCAGAATGCTGCCCGCTGCAGAAAAATCGACACGGATCAGCCGCGAACAGGAGATCACCAGCCGGTCAGCGCCCCGGAGGCCAGCCTGCAGGTCATCCAGCGCCTGGGCTGCATCTCCGAGGATCTCCCCGTTGAGCTCCACCCGGGATACGGGGAGTGACTCCACGCCAGCGTCAACCGTGATGACCGGGGAAAAGCCGGCTCCAGGCGCCCGACCAGCCCCATCACTGAACCGGGGCAAGTCAGAAAGCGAGGCTGGTACGACACCTTGCTGGATCAACTCGCAGCGGGCCTCCTGCCAGGGCGGAGGCGACACCTCATAGGTGACGCAGTAGTCCAGAGCGGCCAGCTCAAAATCATCGTGCAAACCCAGGATCCGCAAAGCTTCCAGGCGAAGACGCCACCAGAAAGGCTCCACCGACTTGTCGCCTGATGGGGTGAATGATTGCAGCGTACGATCCAGCGCCTCAAATCCAACCATGCGCAATCGCACAGTCTCAAGAGACCAACGGGTCAACAAATCGGCCAGGAGCCTCGCCGCATCGGGCGTGATGGACTGTAATTGACTCCATTGGAGCTGAAGGAGCATCGGCGCGGGGGAGGCACAGCCCAGCAGCCCCCGCATGCCCGCGGCATCCAGCACCCTGGGGCACTCCCAGACCACGGCTGGATCGGCCGGTGGCACCCCCGACCCCGGCTGCTGGGGTGACGGCATTGCGCGCCCGAGTAAATCTGGCAGCGAGAACCAAGCGGGAGCCGATCGACCGAAGCGCGTCGCATAATCAATGGCGACGCTGTCAAAGCTCGATTGCTGTCCGGTCGAGCGGTACAGATCAAAGAGGGCAGCGGCCCAACGGTCTGCAGATTGCGGCGCTATATCAATAGCCTGCAGTGCACTGAGCAGTCCCGCCTCTGCTCCGGCGTCATCACCGTTGGCAAAGCGAATCGCGGCTTCCTCCAACTCGGTGTCCGCCTGCGCACCGGCAAGGTGCACCGGAAACAAATTGGAAGTGGAAAAATCAGCGGGCATCAGGCCAATCGGTGGGTTGGCAGACCGCGCCGCCCTGGCCAAATCCTCCTGATCACCCATCTGCGTTGAGACATCATCGACCGCGTGCAAAGCCTGCGAGTCCAAAACCATATCGGGTACCAGAGTGGCCGAAAAATAGCCCTTGGCGTCGTTTGTCGCGCTGTTGGATCCTGCAGACGGGGCAGCCCTGGAAAAAGCGGGAGCGGGGCGGCCCGGAACGGGGTCCTGGCGACCCTTCCACCACTGCTTGGACATCTGGGCTTCAATTTCGTCAATTTTCCGCAGCGTCATGGCACGCTCGTCCTGATTGGATGCAATGCTGCTCTGAAAAAAGGACGGCCGGCTGGGAATACCCCGGTTTGGCATGGCACCGTTGCGACGCAGCTTTCTCAAAAAATCGAATTCGCGCCGGCGCACGAAGTCATTTTGACGCTTGCGCTCGATGACCTCCTTTAGCGCCAGCTTACTGTAGTCACTGTCCTGCTGCGCCTCCGGTTTGCCCAGATCCGACCAGTTCAGTGTCGGGTTGCGGACAAACTTTGCCAACTTGGAGAGCAGACTGTTGCTGTTGTCTTTGGACACCATGAACGAGAAGGCTGAAATGTAGGCCAAGAAGCTTGAACATCAATCCCCAAACATTTTCTGCTTGAGCTCCCGACGCTGCTGGGCTTCCAGACACAAATTGGCAGTGGGGCGTGCCAACAAACGGCCAACACCAATGGACTCGCCGGTCTCGTCGCAGTAACCGTAGTCTCCGGCATCAATGCGTTGAATGGACTGCTCGATTTTCTTCAGCAGCTTGCGCTCCCGATCCCGGGTCCGCAGTTCGAGGGCATGCTCTTCTTCGATCGTCGCACGGTCAGCGGGGTCCGGAACGACCACCGTATCTTCCCGCAGGTGCTCTGTGGTCTCGCCCGCGTTGCTCAGAATGTCTTGCTTGATTTTGGTGAGCTTCAGGCGAAAATAAGCCATCTGGGTGTCGTTCATGTACTCATCGTCGGGCATGGCGATGAGGTCCGCGTCGGTCAACTGATCGACAGGCTTGAGCTTCCAGTTATTGACCAGCTTGGGGTCCTTCTTCACCGCGGAGGCCAAGGGGGGGACGATCAACGGCAGCTCCGTAGTTTGCATGAAACTGGCCTTGGCTGCCGTGGAGGCGACCGATTGCGCCATGGACGGAACCGTCAGCTGAGCCAACCGGGAGGAGGGACGACCGGCTCGGGCAGGCGTCGAGGGGGAAGCCACAGGTGCTGGCTCGGGAGCGGGGGCCGCCTTGGTCGTCGGCATCGCGGCCTTGGCGAGGGTACCTGGCGCTACAGTGCGGGCCGCTTTGGGCTTGACGGCCACCGCCTCGGGTTTGCTGGCTTTTGCAGTTGTTGTTTTCACAGAATCCTTTAATTTATCTTTGTCTTTGGCCGGCAAGCGGGTTGCCACATCCTGAACAGGCGCCTTCTCCGGCATCTGGGCCGTCGGCATCTTCTTGGCCGCGGGCTTCGGATTTGCAACCTTGGCGTTGACATCGGGTGCTGCTTTGGATTTCGCGGTTGGAGCTTTCACTTTTGGCCTCTCCCCAGGTTTTTCAGGCGGGTGTGGTGCTTCCGCCTTGGCAGGCTTGGCTCACGCGGTTGGTGTGGCGCGAGATTCTATCTGCTCGCCGGGCGTCCGCCTTCTTTTTTTGAAAAGAGGCACCGTCATCGGCCTGTATCAGGACAAGCAGCTGACGTTAAACCAGCGACTGCTCCATGCCTTGCAGAAAGATATCTTTGGGCAAATCGATTCCGATAAACACCATTTTACTGGTGCGTTGCTCGCCCTCAGCCCAAGCCGGCCCCAAGTCACTGCCCATCAACTGGTGCACGCCCTGAAAAATCACTTTTCGGTCAGTCCCCTGCATATTCAGGACACCCTTGTAGCGCAACATGCGCGGACCATAGATATTGACGATGGCACCCAGAAAATCTTCCAGCTTGGCCGGGTCAAACGCACGATCGGACTTGAAGACAAAGCTCTTCACGTCGTCATCATGCGCGTGGTGATGTCCCGCCCCATGCTGATGGGAGGGGTGATCACACGACTCGCCAGGCGCGTGGTCGTGGTGCGCGTGGTCGTCGTGGCCAGCATGATCGGCGTGGTCGTCCTTCAGGAAATCCGGATCAATGTCCAGCTTGGCATTGAGGTTGAAGCCGCGCAGGTCAAACACCTCGCTCAGAGCCACTTCACCAAAGTGCACCGCTTTTTGTGGCGCGCGCGGGTTCATGTGCTTCAGGCGGTGCATCAGCGCGTCCACGTCCCCGCCTGGAACGAGGTCGGTCTTGCTGATGAAAATCTGGTCGGCAAAACCCACCTGGCGGCGCGCCTCCTGGCGCTCGTCGAGCTGGGTCATGGCGTGTTTGGCGTCCACCAGCGTCAGAATCGAGTCCAGCAGGTAACTTTCGGCAATTTCATCGTCCATGAAAAAGGTTTGCGCCACGGGGCCGGGGTCGGCCAGGCCGGTGGTTTCAATCACCACTCGGTCAAAGTCGAGCTCGCCCTTGCGCTTTTTCTCGGCTAGGTCACGCAGGGTGTCGCGCAAGTCCTCGCGAATGGTGCAGCAAATGCAGCCATTGCTCATCTGGATGATTTGCTCCTTGGTGTCGGTGACCAGGATGTCGCTGTCGATGTTTTCTTCACCAAACTCATTCTCGATCACGGCTATTTTTTGGCCGTGCGCCTCTTCCAGCACGCGTTTAAGCAGTGTGGTTTTGCCCGAGCCGAGAAAGCCCGTCAGGATCGTTGCAGGGATAAGACTCATCGTGCAGTAAGTGGGTTGACTTCAAAAGAGGGGGAGTGTAGCGGCCAATGGTTTGCGGGTCATTTGCGCATGACCACGAGACCCTTGAGGTATTCGCCTTCGGGAAAATTCAGTGTCATCGGGTGGTCCGGGGCACCGCCCAGGCGCTCGGTGATGAATCCGTCCACACCGGCGTCACTCCCCGCGGAGGCCACGATCTTGTGGAACAGGTCCGGGCTGATGCCGCCTGAGCAGGAATAGGTGAACAACACACCGCCGGGCGTCAGCAACTTGAAGGCCAGCCGGTTGATGTCTTTGTAGGCGCGGGCAGCGCGTTCGGCGTGCGTGATGGTGGGCGCAAACTTCGGTGGGTCCAGAACGATGGCGTCGAATACCCGGCCCTGCGAGCCAAGCTGGCGCAGCGAGGCATTGACATCCGCGTCCATGAACGTGGTGCGGCTGGCATCAAACCCGTTCAGGGCCACATTGGCAGCGGCTTTCTCCAGCGCGGGGCCGGAGGAGTCAATTGAGGTGACGTGGGTTGCGCCGCCCTGCAAGGCCGCCACCGTGAAACCGCCGGTGTAGCAAAAGCAGTTCAGCACCTGGTCAAACTTCAAGCGGCGGGTGTAATCGGAAAATTTCTTGCGACTGTCGCGCTGGTCCAGGTAAAAACCGGTCTTGTGCCCGGTCGCGATATTGACGCCCAGGTGCCAGTCATGCTCCCGCAACACCAACTCCACCGCGCCCTCCCCGCGCAGCCAGCCCGTGACCTCGGGCAGGCCCTCCAGGGCACGACCACTGGCGTCAGACCGCTCGTACAAGCATGTGAGCCCGGTGGCGGCCAGCAAGGCATCGGCCAACACGTCTTTCCAGCGCTCGGCGCCGGCTGAGAGAAACTGGGCCACCAGCGTGTCGCCGTAGCGGTCCACAATCAGGCCGGGCAAACCGTCGGACTCACCATGCACCAGCCTCAAACTGTCACTATTGATATCAAATCGGGCTCTAGCTTCTACAGCCATTGCACAGACAGCTACAAAAAAAGAAGCATCAATGCGCTGAGCCTCTTCAAAACTCCACACCCGGGCACGTATCTTGGAGGCCGGGCTGAACGCCGCCCAAGCCAGAAAGCCCCCCTCGTGGGACTCCACCCGCACGGTTTCGCCCGTATCGCCGCCGCCGGTGGCGATGGCAGATTCAAAAATCCAGGGATGGTGGCGAGAGAGTGAGCGGTCTTTGCCCGGTTTGAGTCGAATCGTTTTCATGCGCCCATTGTGGGGCCAATCGACCTCGATCAATACGTGATGGCCATGGCAGGCACGTCCACCCGAATGACAGGCTTGGCCAACGCCGCAAACACTGCGCTGGCATAGTCTGCCGCCCATTGGGGGTCGGCAAACAGGGCTGGGCCAGCCGCCTGGCTCACAGTCAGGACCTTGTCTGCTGTGAGCAACTTGCCGCTGGCGCGCAGGGGTTCGCACTCCAGCGCGGTGAACTGACCGTCCAGCCAGGCGCGAGCGATGTCGTGGGGCATGGAGGGCACGTCGGCCCCGCTGAAAGTGAACTCGACGCCTTTGTCAAAAATGACAGTGATTTGGTTGCGCATGGAAAACCTTTGTTGAAATGTAAGACGCAGTGTCGCCGAATTGACCCCCATCCTCTGGAGAGCGCTACCCAATCGACGGACGAACGGCTTCGCTGGCCGGGGCTATTTGTCGCCCGATGCCTTGATTTTGGCGCGCGGGTGGGCTGCGTCGTAGGCTTTGGCCAGGTGCTGAAAATCCAGCCGGGTGTAGACCTGCGTGGTGGTGATGTTGGCATGGCCCAACAGCTCCTGCACCGCGCGCAGGTCGCTGCTGGACTGCAGCAAGTGGCTCGCAAAGGAGTGGCGCAGCATGTGCGGGTGCACAGGCGAGGCCAGCCCGGCCTGCTGGCTGCGTTGGCGCAAGCGCTGCCAGATGGATTGCGGGGTCAGGCGGGTTCCATTGCGCCCGATAAAGAGGGCCGCCTGCGGGCTGCCGCCCTCGCTCAAAACAGTCAGGGCTGCCTCGGCCAAGCCCTGATGGCGCACCGCCAGCCACTGCGTCAGGGCCTGGACGGCCTTGGCGCCGATGGGCACCGTGCGCCGTTTGGCGCCCTTGCCCAGCACATTGGCCTCACCCTCCAGCAAATCAACCCATCCGGCTGCCCCTCGGGCTGCCACGGTATCCAGCCCGGTCAGCTCGCTGACCCGCAAGCCGCCGCCGTACAACAGCTCGACGATGGCTGCATCGCGCGCTTCAAGCCACGGGCTGTTGTCTGCGCCCTCAAAACTGGCAAGCCGAACCGAGTCATCCACACTGAGTGCTTTGGGCAGAGGCTTGCCAGCCCTGGGCGCGCGCACGTCTTGCACCGGATTGCTGGGCACCCGGCCTTCGCGGCCCAGCCAGGTGTAGAAGCCACGCCAGCCCGACAAAATGAGGGCGATGCCACGGCCGCTGCGCCCGCCAGCGTGCATCTGGGCCACCCAGCGCCGAATATGGTGATTTTGAACCTGAAGAAGTGGCACCGGAATCCGGGCTGCGTAGTCGCCAAGTTTCAGCAAGTCCGCCGAATACAGCTCTACTGTGCGCGCGGCCAGGCGTTTTTCCACGCGCACGTGCTCCAGGTAACGATCCACCAAACCGGCATCGCTGACGGGGGCTTCGCTGACCGCACTCAAGGTTACGCCTACCTCAGGCGCGACAGTGCGGCGCCTGCCAGCTCGGCAATGCGTTGCAGAAAATCCGTGCCCATGGCGCTGTCGAAGCGCTCGGCTTCGGGCGAGGCCAACACCAGCATGCCAAAAGCTGGCGTCGCGATGCCCGGCGAGCCCACGCGCAGCGGCAATATCGCCAAAGAAGCAATGGCCTGCGGATCGGGTAACCAGCTGATGGCTTCAAAACCCGTGTTGAGGCCACAAAACGGCTCCACCAGGGACGAGGCAAAGAGCTTGGCGTCCTCGCTCACGCCATTGGCAAAGTCGGCATGGGCAAAAGCAGGCATGACATCCCACACCTTGATACCCACTTGGGGGACCGAAAACTGCTCGGCAATTTCCTGCGCCATCTGGCTGGGCAGCGTCCACGGGTCACTCACCATAAATAGCGTGCGCGCCCAGCGCAAGAGCTTGTCGGACAGGACAACGTTGTCGTTGCCGTTGCGCATCATGTCCATGATGCGTTGTTCAAGCACTTTGATTTTCTCGCGCAGCATCCCTGCCTGGCGCTCCTGCAGGCTCACGGCCCGGGTGCTGTGCGGGCTGGTGAGCTGGACGGCCGCCAGCAACTCGGCGTGGCGCTCAAAAAAATCGGGCGTATTGGCCAGGTAATTGGCAATATCGTCTTCGGTGATCGGGTTGGTGAAGGAGGTGGTCATAAGGTGTCCGGTAAATCGATTTCGCCGCGAAAAACGGAGGTGGCCGGGCCGGTCATCATCACAGGCGATGCCGGGCCCGCCCATGAAATACTCAAGTTGCCGCCGTGGGTCTGAACTTCCACGGCAGGGTCCAGCAGGCCCAGCCGGATGCCTGCCACCACGGCCGCGCAAGCGCCGGAGCCGCAGGCCAGGGTCTCGCCCGCCCCGCGCTCATAGACCCGCAGGCGAATGTGACCGCGGTCCAGGACCTGCATGAAGCCCGCGTTGACCCGGCGGGGGAAACTCGGATGGTGCTCGATCAGCGGGCCTTGCGAGAGCACCGGTGCGGTGTCCACGTCGTCCACGACTTGCACGGCATGGGGGTTGCCCATGGAAACCACTGATACCAAAACAGGAGCATCAGAGTCAATTACTACGCCGACTAGAGGCCATTTTTGCCATGAAGCAGTCGTTTGGGGCACCAAACCATCGTTATTGAAGGGGATTTGGGGCAGGTCGAACACGGGCAGGCCCATGTTCACGGTCACGCGGCCGTCCGGCGTGAGCCGGGGTTCGATCACGCCGGCCAGCGTCTGCACCCGAATGTTGTCTTGGGTGGTCAAGCCCTGATCGCGCACAAACCGGGCAAAGCAGCGCGCGCCGTTGCCACATTGTTCCACCTCGGCGCCATCGGCGTTGTGGATCACGTATTCGAAGTCGATGCCGGGTCCGGGCGAGGGCCGCACCGTCAGAATCTGGTCGGCCCCGACCCCAAAGTGGCGGTCGGCCAGAAACCGGTAGTGCGCGGGGCTGAGGCCGTAGCGGGTGCGGGTCTCGTCGAGCACGACAAAGTCGTTGCCGGCGCCCTGCATTTTGGTGAACGGAATTCGCATCACCCGAATTATCCCCGTATCTCCGGCGGGACACCTCGCCCGGCCGAGAAAGAAAACCCGGCCGGGAAGCCACTGTTTTAAGTGCAAAATCTGCCAATGTCCAGACTCAATCAACGACTCCACTCCGCGCGAACGCCCGCCCCCACCCGTCCCGCTGCCACTGTGCTGCTTCTGCGCGATGGCGCAGCCGGGCTGGAGGTGCTGATGACGCGCCGCTCCATGACAGCCAGCTTTGCGCCAGGGGCCTATGTGTTTCCCGGCGGCGTCGTGGACGCGCTGGATGCCCAAAGCCATGCGCAGGCCAGCCAGCGCAGCACCCAGAGCGAGCTGCACCTGACCCAGGCGATTGCCGCCATCCGGGAGAGTTTTGAAGAACTGGGCGTGCTGCTGGCCCGCCACGTAGACGGGTCGCCCGCCAGCCAGCACGACATTGCGACCATTAACCGCAGCGAGCCGTTCATAGCCCAATGCCGGGCGCGGGGACTGACCCTGGCGGCACGCGAAGTCTTTGTGCTGGCCCACTGGATCACCGACCGCGACCTGCCGCGCCGGTTTGACGTGCCTTTTTTGGTGGCCCGCATGCCTGAGGGCCAAACGCCCGTAGCCGACGAAGCCGAGCAGTTTGAGCCGGTGTGGGTGCGCCCGGCCGATGCGCTGGCACGCCATGCTGCGGGCGGGTTTTTCATCATCTTCCCGACCATTCGCACGCTGGAGCGCCTGCTGGACCATGCCACGGTGGACGCTGTGCTGCAGTTGTGCGCTGCCACCGAGCAGCCCCTTTGGACCAGCTGCCCCCGCGCCGGCCTGCTGGCCGGCCGTGAGGCCCGCTACATGGAGCATGAGCAACCCTACGGCGAACTGGCGCTGGTGTGTCCGGACGGACAGATCGAACACGCGCTGGACTGGCAAACCGAACAGCCCGTGGCGTTGCTGAAAAACGTGATGCGCCTCACCGCGCCCAACCCCGGTGTGATGACCGGGCCCGGCACCAACAGCTATCTGGTGGGCGACCCCGACACGGGCTATATCGCCATCGACCCCGGTCCGGCCGACCCCGACCACATCGACAAGCTGTGGCGCGCCGCCGGCGGCGACATCCGCATGATTGTGTGCACCCACTCGCACGCCGACCACTCGCCTGGTGCCAAGCCCCTGCAAATGCTGTGCGAGCAGCACGGCAAGGCCACGCCACCCATTCTGGGCCTGCCAAGCGCTCCCACCGCCCGCACGGCCAGCGAGTTCACCCCGGACAGATCGCTCCTGAATCATGAGCTACTCACCCTTACAAGCTGCAGGCTAGAGACTGATTTGGCATTAAATTCATGCCATACGCTGCAAGTGATCCACACCCCCGGCCATGCGGCCAACCACCTGTGCCTGGTGTTGCTGGAAGACGGCTTGCTGTTCAGTGGCGACCACATTTTGAACGGCAGCACCACCGTGATTGACCCGCCGGATGGCGACATGACAGCCTACCTCGATTCACTGGACCGGCTGGCCCAGGCCTGCGCCGAGCAGCACATCGACTTCATTTTGCCGGCCCATGGCTACGTGATGGGCGGCTACGAAGGAGAAGCCGCTGGAGCCATCGCCCACCTCAAAGCGCACCGCCTGAAGCGCGAAGCCAAGATCCTCAAGGTCATGCAAGCCCAACCTCAGGGCACCCTGGAAACCTGGGTCCAGAGCGCCTACGACGACGTGCCACCGCGCCTGTGGCCGGTGGCCAAACGCTCACTGATGGCGCATGTAGCTCGGATTGAAAGCGAGATGCTGCTGGGGTCCTAGGCTTGCGGGTTACCCAAGCGGGTAGAGGGCGCCACTTGAAATAGACCAGGGACGTGCCAAGCTAGGGGTCTGTTGACCACTTATTACCGGGGGACAGACCGTTGCCTGCTTTCATCCTCACCTGCCTGGCCCTGCTGCTCATGGCTTGGTTCTTGGGCCAGCCCTACTTGCTGGAGCGCAAACGCCAGGCGATCCGGGCCCGTCCTTTTCCGGCGGCCTGGCGCACCATCCTCAAACGCCGAGTACCCTTCTTTCGCGCGCTGCCAGCCGACCTGCAGCTGGAGCTCAAGCGGCACATCCAGGTTTTTTTGGCTGAAAAGGCCTTTATCGGGTGCGATGGCCTGGAGATCACC
>CALRWE010000015.1:0-36203 GCA_943371745.1 Rhodoferax sp. OV413 | reverse complement strand
GAGCAGCACTACGGCCGGGCCATGGACATCGAGTGGGGTAAGGACGGATTGGACGGCGAAATCTATATTTTGCAGGCGCGCCCCGAGACCGTGAAGAGCCAGGCCGCAGGCCGCGCGGAGTACCGTTACAAGCTCAAGGGCAAGAGCGCAGTGATTGTGGAAGGCCGAGCTATTGGCCAGAAAATTGGCACCGGCCCGGTCCGGGTTGTGCACAACATCAGCGAGATGGACCAGGTCCAGCCGGGCGATGTGCTGGTGACCGACATGACCGACCCCAACTGGGAGCCGGTCATGAAACGGGCTTCGGCCATCGTCACCAACCGGGGCGGGCGCACCTGCCACGCCGCCATCATCGCCCGCGAATTGGGTATTCCGGCGGTGGTGGGTTGTGGCAATGCGACCGATTTGCTCAAAGACGGCATGCTGGTGACTGTCAGCTGTGCCGAGGGGGATACAGGGCGGGTGTACGACGGATTGCTTGAAACTGAAGTGACCGAGGTCCAGCGCGGCCACATGCCGGACATCGAAGTCAAGATCATGATGAATGTGGGCAACCCCCAACTGGCGTTTGACTTTTGCCAGTTGCCCAACGAGGGTGTGGGCTTGGCGCGTCTGGAGTTCATCATCAACAACAACATTGGGGTGCACCCCAAGGCGATCCTGGATTACCCCAATATCGATGCCGACCTGAAAAAAGCCGTGGAGTCAGTCGCTCGCGGTCATGCTTCGCCGCGCGCCTTTTACGTCGACCGGGTGGCAGAGGGTGTGGCCACCATCGCCGCTGCCTTCTGGCCCAAGCCGGTGATCGTTCGGCTCTCCGACTTCAAGAGCAATGAATACCGCAAGCTGATAGGTGGTAGCCGCTACGAACCCGAAGAAGAGAACCCCATGCTGGGGTTCCGGGGCGCTGCGCGCTACGTGAGTGCTGATTTCGGTGAAGCCTTTGCCATGGAGTGCGAAGCGCTCAAGCGGGTGCGCCATGACATGGGTTTGAGCAACGTCCAGGTAATGGTGCCGTTCGTTCGGACCTTGGGCCAGGCGAAAAAAGTGACCGAGTTGTTGGCCGCACATGGCCTCAAGCGCGGCGAAAATGATCTGAAAATCATCATGATGTGCGAGATTCCAAGCAATGCCATTTTGGCGAATGAGTTCTTGCAGTACTTTGATGGCTTTTCGATCGGCTCCAACGATCTGACCCAGCTCACGCTCGGTCTGGACCGCGACTCCGGTCTGGAGTTGCTGGCTGCTGATTTTGACGAGCGGGACCCAGCCGTTACGGCCTTGATCAGCCAGGCCATCAGTGCCTGCAAGGCCCAGGGTAAATATGTCGGTATTTGCGGGCAAGGCCCCAGCGACCACCCGGACTTTGCCGACTGGCTGGCCAGAGAGGGAATTTCGTCAATCTCCCTGAATCCTGACTCGGTGATAGCGACGTGGCAAAGGCTTGCCGGCCACTAGCAAACACCTATGGTTTATGGCACGGCTGGGTGTCATGATTCCATCATGTTGAATCCGGCGCCGGCGATGATTGAACCTGAACCCATGGCGGGCGGCTTCCGGCTGCATGGGTGGTTGTTGGCAATCTGGTTTGCAGCCTCATTTGGCGTGGTTTTTTTTGCGCACGACCTGCAGGCAAGAGTTGCTGGGTGGCCGTTGGGCTACTGGTTTGCAGCCCAAGGCAGCGTTTTTATTTTTATTGCCATTGTGGCGGTCTTCGCCTGGATCGTGAATCGGCGTGAGGGAGGTCTTGCGCCGAGTGACCCGGCCTACCTGGCCTACAAACTCAAGTTGCATCGACGGTTCTCAGCCTACGTTCTGCTCTTGGTTCTGTTTCTGATTGCGTTGGCCATCGCCGAGCAGTTTGGGTTGAAAAAAACCTGGATCGGCGGAATTTTCCTTTTTGCCACGGTTGTTCTGTATGCCGCAATTGGAATTTACGGCCGCACCTCAAACGCTTCTGAGTACTACGTTGCTGGCAGGCGCATCCCGGCTGTTTATAACGGCATGGCGACAGCCGCAGACTGGATGAGTGCGGCTTCATTCATCAGCATGGCTGGCGGTCTTTATCTGCAAGGATTTTCCGGTACTCAATCCCAGCCGGGCGGCCTTGTTTACGTGTTGGGGTGGACGGGAGGTTTCTGCCTGGTGGCCCTGCTGGTGGCGCCCTATTTGCGCAAGATGGGTCTGTACACCATTCCAGACTATTTTGGGATGCGTTTTGGGGGGCGCTGGCCCCGAATGATTGCGGCCTTTGCCGCCGTACTCTGCTCATTCACCTATGTTGTTGCCCAGATTTATGGCGTGGGCTTGATTACCTCGCGCATGACCGGGGTTCAGTTTGAAGTGGGCATCTTGCTGGGCCTTGGGGGCGTGCTGGTCTGTTCATTTTTGGGTGGCATGAGGGCCGTGACCTGGACGCAGGTGACTCAATATGTGGTGTTGATTCTGGCTTTTTTGATCCCTGTTTCATGGCTGGCCTACAAGCAACTGGGCAATCCACTTGCGCCGTTTGTTTACGGCCAGCAAATGCAGAAAATCACGGAGCTGGAAAAGAAACTCATGGACTCGCCCGGCGAACTGCAAGTCATCGCTGAATACGCTCGCCGGGCGCGTGAGTTTGAGGCGAAGTTGCTTGATGTGGATGCGTCGCTAGAGCGAGAGCGCCAAGCGCTGCGGGAGCGGATTCGCGTTTTGAATGAGCGGCGTGCCGAGGAGTCTGTCATCGTCGCGGCGCGGCGTGAGTTGGCTAGCCTCCCCCGGGATTCTGCGTCTGCGCGTGAGCGTTGGACCCGCGCCATGCAGGACAATCTTGATCGTGCCAGACCACTGGGTGGGATGCCGCCACATGCTAAGCCCTTTGCGGGAGACCCTGACGGCAGCCCACAACAGCAACAGGAGTTTGAAACGTCGAGACGTAATTTTCTCGCACTCATGTTTTGCCTGATGGTGGGCACGGTCGGCTTGCCCCACCTGCTGACTCGCTTCTACACCACGCCCACTGTCGCGGAGGCCAGAACGTCTGTGGCCTGGTCCTTGTTTTTTATTGCGCTCCTGTACATCTCGGCGCCCGCGCTGGCCGTACTCGTCAAGTTTGAAATCATGAGTCAGCTGGTGGGCCAAAATTTTGACGCCTTGCCTTCATGGATCGCTCAATGGGCCAAAGTGGACTCGACGCTCATTTCGGTCAGTGATGTCAATGGAGACCAAATTCTCCAGTTCTCTGAGCTGAAGTTAGGCGCGGACATTGTCATGTTGGCTACCCCGGAGCTGGGTGGGCTGCCTTACGTTGTGTCAGGACTGGTTGCAGCGGGAGGTTTAGCTGCAGCCTTGTCGACGGCTGATGGACTCTTGCTGACCATCGGCAACGCGTTGGCGCACGACTTCTTCTTTAAAGGCGAAAGTGACCACGCCGGCGCTGTTCGGCGGATTATGCTATCCAAGTTTGCTTTGTTGCTGGTAGCGCTTGCCGCTGCCTACGTAGCATCCCAGCGGCCTGCAGATATTCTTTACTTGGTTGCAGCCTCTTTTTCTCTGGGTGGAGCAGCATTTGTACCGGCCATGGTGTTGGGCATCTTTTGGTCAAAGACCACGCGGAGGGGCGCAGTCGCCGGGATGCTGACTGGACTCGGTCTGACGGTCTACTACATGGCGGTGAACACTTCGGCCGTCAGAGCGGCATTCAACTTGGTGGACAGCGGCCTGTGGTTTGACATACAGCCCGTGTCGGCGGGGGTGTTTGGGGTCTTTGCTGGCGTCCTGGTCACGGTGCTGGTGAGTTTGGTTTCCAGCCCCGAGCCGCCTACGACCGTTTGAACTTTTCCAAAGGTGCGGGGGATGGCATATAATAGTAGGCTTCGCCTTGCCACACCTCAATTAGACGCTGAGGGTGGCTTTTTCTGCCCGGGTTCGGGCCATCCATAAGGAGTATCAATGCGTCATTACGAAATCATTCTCATGATCCATCCGGATCAGAGCGAGCAAGTTCCAGCCATGCTCGAACGCTATAAAGGCATGATCACTGCCGGCGGCGGCAAAGTGCACCGCGTCGAAGACTGGGGCCGTCGCCAGTTGATCTATATGATCAACAAGCTCGCCAAAGCTCACTATTTGTGCGTCAACATCGAGGCCGATCAGGCCGTGATGGCTGAACTTGAGCACGCGTTCAAATTCAATGATGCTGTGCTGCGTCATCTGACTGTATTGAAGAAAAAAGCCGACACCGGTCCTTCGTCCATGATGAAGACTGTTGAGCGTGAAGACGCCCGCAAAGCCCAACAGGCTGAGTACCAGGCTTAAACCGGTTATTTTTTGTCAGCGAGGAGCGTGAACCGGCTTACTCTGACTGCTTGTATTGCGGAGACAGATACCCTGCGATACACACCTGCTGGACTGCCCGCACTGAATATGCGACTCGAACACGAGTCAGAGGTTCAGGAAGCTGGTCAGGCGAGACAGGTCAAGGCAGCAGTCAAAGCAGTGGCTTTTGGAACATTGGCTGAGCGGCTTGTCAAGCAGGCCATCGGCAGTGTCTGGAGTTTCAGCGGTTTTTTGGCGACCCCTCGCAATGGCAAAAATGTCGTGTTTCACATTCAAGAGTTTCAGCAAGATTAACGAATTCGTCAAAATTTAAGGAGTCCATCATGGCCGGACCAAAACGTTTCAATAACAAAGACAAGCGCCCCAAGCGCCCAGCCCAGAACCTGCTGTTCAAGCGCAAGCGCTTTTGCCGCTTCACGGTGACTGGCGTGGAAGAGATTGATTACAAAGATATCGACACTTTGCGTGACTTCATTGCCGAAAACGGCAAGATCATCCCCGCTCGCCTCACTGGTACACGTGCCATTTTCCAGCGCCAGCTCAACACCGCTATCAAGCGCGCGCGTTTCCTCGCGATGCTGCCTTACAGCGATCAGCACAAGATCTAAGGACTACGACCATGCAAATTATTCTGCTCGACAAGGTCGTGAACCTTGGCAACCTCGGTGAAATCGTGCGTGTTAAAGACGGGTACGCTCGTAATTTCCTGATCCCTTCAGGCCGCGCTCGTCGCGCGACTGCGGCGGCAAAGGAACAATTCGAGTTGAAGCGCGTTGAACTCGAAAAAGCAGCAGCAGCCAAGTTGGCCGAATGCCAGGCCATTGGTGTGAAGCTGGCAGGTTCAACCTGCAAACTGACCCAAAAGGCTGGCGTAGATGGTCGTTTGTTTGGTTCAGTGACCAACGCCGACATTGCTGAAGAACTGAGCAAAAACGGCTTCAAGGTCGTTAAGTCCCAGATTCGCATGCCGAATGGACCTATCAAAATCGTGAGCGACAGCACAGTCAGCGTTGCATTGCATACCGATGTGGTGGTCGACATCACGGTGTCTGTGTACGGCGAAACGGCATAAGTCGTTATTGCTCTCTCGAGAGGCCGCCGGGGTGCAAGCTCCGGTGGCTTTTTCATTGGCGTCGGTATTCTGTTGCACTATGAACAGCTTGTCCATGGGTTCTACTCGGCTTGTCCACAGCTTTTCATTCGTCGACTGGCCAGCGCTAGCGTAAGATCAATCTCCAAAGGAAATCCCATGTCTTCCCCACTTTCCGCTGTGGTCGATGACTACGGCAAAGACCGGCAGGTAGCGCAGCTTCGCATACCTCCGCATTCCATCGAGGCCGAATCCAGTGTGTTGGGAGGCTTGCTTCTTGATAACCTCGCGTGGGATGGCGTGAGTGATTTATTGCATGACGGTGACTTTTACCGCTATGAACATCGTCTGGTTTTTGCAGCCATGTCATCGCTGATCAACGCGTCAAGACCGGCCGATGTGATTACTGTGTTTGAACATCTGCAAAGCTTGGGTAAAGCCGAGGAAATCGGTGGTTTGGGATACCTCAACTCCCTAGCGCAATATGTTCCCAGTGCCAGCAATATCCGCCGCTACGCCGAAATCGTGCGGGAGCGCTCTGTTTTGCGCAAGCTGGTTACTGCGAGTGATGAAATATCGACCAGTGCGTTCAACCCCAAAGGCCGGCCGGTTGCGAACATATTGGACGAAGCCGAGCAGAAGATCTTCAACATCGGAGAAGAGGGCGCACGCACCAAGCAAGGTTTCCAGTCTATGGACACGCTTGTGGTGGATTTGTTGGACCGCGTCCAGGAGATGGCCGACAACCCCAATGATGTCACCGGGGTGCCAACCGGCTTCTATGATCTGGATCGCATGACCGCTGGTTTTCAAGCGGGTGACATGATTGTGCTGGCAGCCCGTCCCTCGATGGGAAAAACGGCACTGGCCATTAATATTGCTGAGCATGTGGCGCTGAACGAAGGTCTGCCGGTCGCCGTTTTTTCAATGGAGATGGGTGCGGCCCAACTGGCAGTGCGCATCGTGGGCTCCATTGGCCGGATTGACCAGGGCCACCTCCGCACAGGTAAGTTGACCGACGAAGAGTGGCCCCGTTTGACCGAGGCCATTGAAAAGCTGCGCACCATTTCGCTTCACATTGATGAATCTGCGGGTTTGACTTCAAGCGAACTGCGTGCCAATGCCAGGCGCCTGTCACGGCAATGCGGCAAATTGGGTTTGATCGTGGTCGACTATTTGCAGCTCATGAGCGGCTCTGGCAGCGATGGCGAAAACCGTGCGACTGAACTGGGTGAGATCTCCCGTGGTCTCAAAATGCTGGCGCGAGAGCTACAGTGCCCCGTGATTGCCTTGTCGCAGCTCAATCGAAGTGTCGAGCAACGGCCTGACAAACGACCAATGATGAGTGATTTGCGCGAATCCGGCGCGATTGAACAGGATGCGGACATCATCATGTTCATTTACCGAGACGAGTACTACACCAAGGATGCGTGTAAAGAGCCAGGTGTAGCAGAAGTCATTATTGCGAAACAGCGGAATGGCCCGACCGGCGTTGTGAAGCTGGCTTTTTTGAACAACATCACCAAGTTTGAGTCCCTCGCCCGAGGGGGTAGCGGCGACTACTAGAGTCGTCCCATCCAAAATGCTGCCGATGGGCAGCATTTTTTTAGTCGTTCGAATGAGCTCTAGAGAACATCACTGGCAAAATCTGCCAGCCTCGATCGTTCACCCCGAGCCAGGGTAATGTGCCCGCCATGTTGCCACCCCTTGAACTTGTCGACTGCAAAGGTCAAGCCCGAGGACCCTTCGGTCAAGTAGGGTGTGTCGATCTGTGCCAAATTTCCCATGCAAACGATTTTGGTCCCCGGTCCGGCGCGGGTAATCAACGTTTTCATTTGTTTTGGTGTCAGGTTCTGTGCTTCGTCGATGATGACGTATTTGTTCAGGAAAGTCCTGCCCCGCATGAAGTTCATACTTTTGATCTTGATGCGGCTGCGGATCAGTTCACTGGTGGCCGCGCGGCCCCATTCGCCGGCGCTTGTGTCGGTTTTGCCCAAAACCTCGAGGTTGTCGTCCAGCGCACCCATCCAGGGACCCATTTTTTCTTCCTCTGTACCTGGTAGAAAACCAATGTCTTCACCCACACTGACGGTGGCCCGGGTGACGATGATCTCGGTGTAACGGCGGTCATCAAGCACTTGCGTCAACCCTGAAGCCAAAGCCATGAGCGTTTTGCCCGTGCCCGCAGTGCCGGTCAGTGTCACAAAATCAATCTCGGGGTCCAGCAGCAGGTTCATCGCAAAATTCTGCTCCCGATTTCGACTTGTGATACCCCACACGGCATTCTTCAGGTGTGTGTGGTCCTTGAGTGTCTTGAACACGGCCGTCTTGCCACGTATTTCAGTGACGCGGGCATACAAACTGGGCTCGCCTGGCGATTCGAAATAGACGAATTGGTTGATGAGCAACGAAGGCACAATCGGGCCGGTGACTTTGTAAAACGTGTGGGCTCCTTGCTGCCAGCTTTCAACGGCTTGCCCGTGTGTCGTCCAGAAGTTGGCTGGTAATGCCATCGACCCCGCATATAACAAGTCACCGTCTTCCAGGGTCTTGTCGCTTTGGTAGTCATCGGTATTGAGGCCAAGCGCACGCGACTTGACTCGCATGTTGATGTCTTTGGACACCAGAACGACCTCCCTGGGGGCATGTTGCTGGCGCAGGGCATCTACCACACCCAAAATCTGATTGTCCGCCTTGCCCTGCGGCAGGCTGGTTGGCAGTGTGTAGTTCAGCAGTTGTGTCTGAAAGAAGAGTTTGCCTCGCGCCTGGCGGTGGCCGGTGACATTGAGCGGCAAGCCCGCAGTAATGTCAGATCCCTGCTGGCCGGCCAGGGCGTCCAGGGTACGACTGGTCTGGCGTGCGTTACGAGCAACTTCGGTCATGCCTTTTTTGTGCGCGTCCAGTTCCTCCAAAACGATCATGGGTAGAAAGATGTCATGTTCTTCAAAGCGAAACAAACACATGGGATCGTGCAGCAAAACATTGGTATCCAGCACGAACAATTTAGCTGGACCGTCAGGCACGGGTCTTTTGGCTTTGGTTTCAACGGCTTCGATGGTCTGTTTGCGGCGTGTCCGGACCCGTGTTTCACGCGGGCTCTTGGGTGCCACTTCGACCCTGGCGCTTTTGTTCACAACAGTTTCAGTCACTGCTGAACTCGGTGATTCTCCCAGCGCCTTGACTTGAGCCGGGGCAACATCGGCGCTTCGGACTTTGGGTTGGGTGCTGGCTGGCTGGCCGTAGTCACGCTCAGAGAGCAAGGCGGCGCGTTTGGCAGGAGCAGTGGGCAAGGGCATAGTAGGTTTTACTCGCAAAGAATGAGTTGATTTTCGGCTTTGAAAACAAAAAAGCCGCCTTGGGACCAAGACGGCTATTTATTTGGAAGTTCGGCGGGGGACTTGATCAGCATAAATATCATTATGCTTAATCTTTATTTCAGGCTAAACCGATGAATCCGATACCTCTTCCATCTTCAGGCTAGCGCAGCTGTTTTCTTGAGGTCCTTGACGGCCTTGAGAACGTCATCGACATGACCGGGTACCTTGAGACCGCGCCATTCTTCTTTTAGCAAACCATCAGCGCCGATCAAAAAGGTGCTGCGCTCGATACCCTTGACTTTTTTGCCGTACATGATCTTGTTTTTGACCACGCCAAACATGTGGCACATTTTCTCTTCTGTGTCGGCAATGAGTTCGAACGGAAGCTCCAGCTTGGCTTTGAACTCATCGTGCGATTTCATATTGTCTCGCGATACACCGAACACGGTTGCACCAGCCTTGACGAAATCCTTGTATTTGTCGCGAAACTGCATTGCTTCCGTGGTGCAGCCCGGCGTGTTGTCCTTGGGGTAAAAATACAGAATAACGACTTTCCCAAGATGCGACGTGCTGGACACCTTGATGCCGCTCGTAGCATTCGATTCAAATTCAGGAATGGGTTTATTGACAACAATCGCCATAGTTCTAATGATCTCGTGTGACAGGATGCGTCGTTCTCTCAAGTCGGGGGCACTATCCTTTGACAGCGCACTGGCGCCCGCGACCGCAACTGCCTATTTTACCCCGAAATTGCTCGCATGCCGAGGCATGCATCAGCGCTATCTCGGGTCGGTCTCGAGCAGCAGGGCGACGGCCACGTTGCGCCCTTCGCTGGCCAGGATGTTGTAGGTCCGGCAGGCTGCCTGGGTGTCCATGGTCTCAATTCCGATCTGTTTATCGATCAAGGGCCTGATCCAGACCCCTTTAGGAAAATGGATTTTCTGGCCACTGCCGAAGATCACCAACTCAGGGTTCAAGTCTGCCAGCAGGGCAAAGTGCGCCGGTGTCAGGTCGGAGAAGTGTTGGCAAGCCCAGGAGAAACGCTCGCCTCGCGATCCGATGACGATGCTGTCAGTGATCTTTTCACCCCCGATGCCGATCCAGCCGGGTCCGTAGCCGCTGATGGATTGGACTTTGATAAGGTCTGGCTGGAACTTCATATTTCAAAAAAATAATGCTGAGGATGTTGCGGTGCGTCAATTACCGATGAGAGGCTGGAAATGTGGTCAAATTATAGGTTTCGCCCCGTCTCGTTGACGTCTGGAGGGACTTTGAAAACCATTACCAAATCGGCCAAGCTGGCCAACGTACTCTATGACATTCGCGGCCCCATCATGGATGCCGCCAAGCAGATGGAGGATGAAGGTCAGAAGATCATCAAGCTCAATCTGGGCAACCTGGCTGTGTTTGGTTTCGATGCACCGGAAGAAATCCAGCAGGACATGATCCGCAATCTGCCCAACTCGGCCGGTTATTCGGACAGCAAGGGTATTTTCGCTGCGCGCAAGGCCGTGATGCATGAGACGCAAAAACAGAGCATTGCCGGCGTGACGCTTGACGACATTTATCTGGGTAACGGTGCCAGCGAATTGATCACCATGGCTACCAATGCGCTCCTGGACAATGGCGACGAGTTGCTTCTGCCCATGCCGGATTACCCGCTTTGGACGGCGGCGACCAGCCTGTCGGGTGGCAAGCCAGTGCATTACTTGTGTGACGAGTCGAACGGCTGGATGCCTGATCTGGACGATATCCGCGCGAAGATCACCCCGCGCACCAAGGGCATCGTGGTGATCAATCCTAATAACCCGACGGGCGTTATTTACACCACCGAGTTGCTCAAGTCAGTGATTGACATCGCTCGTGAGCATGGTTTGGTCATTCTGGCTGATGAGGTGTACGACAAGGTGCTGTATGACGGCGTGCGGCACACTGCTATGGCGAGTTTGTCGACTGACATCCTGACACTGACCTTTAACTCGCTCAGCAAGAGTTACAGGTCCTGCGGTTACCGTGCGGGCTGGATGGTCGTGTCCGGGGACAAGAAGCCCGCCCGGGATTACATCGAGGGCCTGAACATGCTTTCCAATATGAAGCTGTGTTCCAACGTGCCAGGACAGTGGGCGATTCAGACCGCGCTGGGCGGCTACCAGAGCATCAATGACTTGGTGGGCGAGGGTGGGCGGCTGCGCCGCCAGCGCGATCTTGCCTATGAGTTGATCACAGCGATCCCCGGTGTCACCTGTGTCAAACCCCAGGCTGCGCTGTATATGTTTCCGAAGCTCGATCCGGTGATGTATCCCATCAGGGATGACCGCCAGTTCTTCCTGGAGTTACTCAAGGAGACTCGGGTGATGTTGGTGCAGGGCACCGGTTTCAACTGGCCAGCGCCAGACCATTTCAGAATTGTATTTCTGCCGCACGAAGATGATTTGCGTGAAGCCATCAACCGGATCGCCAAATTTCTTGAAAGCTATCGCAAGCGGCACAGTACCTGATTTGCTACATTTAAATAACTATAAACCCTTATGAAACGCCGGCTAGAGGCCGATTTAACCAATAATTAATGATGAAACCAATTCAAGTAGGCCTGATGGGCATGGGTGTTGTAGGGTCGGGCACTTTCAACGTGCTGCGCCGCAATCAGGCAGAAATCAAGGGCCGTGCCGGCCGCGGCATTGAGATCACCATGGTGGCCGATCTGGATGTAGCGCGTGTCCAAAGCCTGGTAGGCGAGGGCGTGATGGTGGTCAACGATGCGCGCAAGATCATCGCCAACCCAGATGTAGACATCGTGATTGAGTTGATTGGTGGTACAAACATTGCCAAAACGCTGGTGTTGGAAGCGATCGCTGCTGGCAAACATGTCGTCACAGCCAACAAGGCCTTGCTCGCTGTGTACGGCACCGAAATCTTTGCCGCTGCTTCCGCCAAGGGCGTGATGGTTGCGTTTGAAGCGGCTGTGGCTGGCGGCATCCCGATCATCAAGGCGCTGCGCGAAGGACTGACAGCCAACAGCATCCAGTGGATTGCCGGCATCATCAATGGCACCACCAATTTCATCCTGAGTGAAATGCGTGACAAGGGCCTGGACTTTGCCTTGGTGCTCAAGGAAGCCCAGCGCCTGGGCTATGCCGAGGCAGATCCGACCTTTGACATTGAAGGCGTGGACGCGGCCCACAAGGTGACGCTGATGTCGGCCATAGCGTTTGGTATCCCGGTGCAGTTTGACAGAGCCTATGTGGAAGGCATCACCAAGCTGGGCGCTGCCGACATCAAATACGCCGAGCAATTGGGTTATCGCATCAAGCTGCTGGGCATCACGAAACGCACAGCAGCGGGCATTGAGTTGCGCGTGCACCCCAGCCTGGTGCCGACCAAGCGCCTGATTGCCAATGTGGAAGGCGCGATGAACGCCGTCATGGTTCAGGGCGATGCCGTCGGCACCACGCTGTATTACGGCAAAGGCGCGGGTTCCGAGCCCACCGCCAGCGCGGTGATTGCCGATCTGGTGGATATCACGCGCCTGCACACAGCCGACCCGCTCAACCGCGTGCCGCATCTGGCATTTCAGCCCAACGCCATGAGCGATTTGCCCGTGCTGCCCATGGGTGAGGTGGTGACCAGCTACTATCTGCGCCTGCGCGTGGCCGATGAGGCGGGCGTGCTGGCTAAAGTGACGGGGATTCTCGCGGAGGCAGGCATCAGCATTGACGCCGTGCTGCAGCGCGAAGCCGACGAGGTGGGTGGCGACGCCAAGGGCGCTGTCCCCCAGACCGACGTCATCATCCTGACCCATGACTGCGTGGAAGCCCGCATGAATGCCGCCGTGGCCTTGATGCAGGCCCTGCCAACGGTGCTGGAGTCCATTACCCGTATTCGCAAGGAAGAGTTGGCCTGATGAACTATCTGTCCACCCGAGGCCACGCTGACCGCAAGCGCTTTTGTGAAATCCTGCTCGAAGGTCTGGCGCCTGATGGCGGTCTGTACCTGCCAGAGCACTACCCGCAGGTGGACGATGCCACGCTCACGTGCTGGCGCAAGGTCTACCATGAGCAAGGTTATGGCGACCTGGCATTCGAGATTTTGTCGCTGTACATCGACGACATTCCTGCCACTGATCTGAAGGCCATCTGCCGGAAAACCTACACCGCCGAGGTGTTTGGTACGGGTGAGATCGTTCCTTTGCGCCACCTTGAAAACGACCTTTGGCTGGAAGCCCTGTCCAATGGCCCCACGTTGGCGTTCAAGGACATGGCCATGCAGTTGCTGGGCAACCTGTTTGAGTATGAGTTGGCACGGCGCGGCGAAGAGTTGAACATTCTGGGTGCGACCAGTGGCGACACGGGCAGCGCGGCCGAGTACGCGATGCGCGGCAAGAAAGGCGTGCGCGTGTTCATGACCAGCCCCTATGGCCGCATGAGCCCGTTCCAGCAGGCGCAGATGTTCAGTCTGATGGACGAGAACATCCACAATATTGCCGTCGACGGTGTCTTTGATGATTGCCAGGATATGGTCAAGGCGGTATCGAATGACCTGGAATTCAAGCGCAAGTACAAAATTGGAACGGTCAATTCCATCAACTGGGCGCGCCTGCTGGCGCAGGTGGTGTATTACTTTGCTGGCTACATCCAGGCGACTACGGACAATAGCCAAAAGGTCAGCTTCGCGGTGCCCAGCGGCAATTTTGGCAACGTCTGCGCGGGTCATGTGGCCCGCATGATGGGGCTGCCGATCGACAAGCTGGTGGTGGCCACCAATGAGAACGATGTGCTTGACGAGTTTTTGCGTACGGGTGTCTACCGCGTGCGAAGCAGCGCGGACACCGTTGAGACGTCCAGCCCCTCCATGGATATTTCCAAGGCTTCCAACTTTGAGCGCTTTGTCTTTGATCTGCTGGGGCGCGACGCCCCGCGTGTCAAAGCCCTGTTCTCCGACACTCTGCGCCAGGAAGGTCGCTTTGACCTGAGCGCCGACCCGGCCTTTTCCGAAGCGGCTTCCCGCTATGGTTTTGTGAGTGGAAAAAGCACCCATGCAGACCGGTTGAAGACCATCAAGGACATGTTTGAGCGCCATGGCGTGATCGTGGACACCCACACGGCCGACGGTGTCAAGGTGGCGCATGAGCACCTCCAACCAGGCGTGCCCATGATTGTGATGGAGACCGCCTTGCCCATCAAATTTGCGGCGACGATTGTGGAAGCGCTGGGCCAAGAGCCCAATCGCCCGCCCAAGTTCGAGGGCATTGAGGCTTTGCCCAAGCGGGTCATCCGCATGGCGGCGGATGCGCAGGCCGTCAAGACCTACATCGCGCAGCACTGCCCATGAAGGTCGTGGGCTTTGCCGGCTACTCCGGTTCAGGAAAGACCATGTTGGTCGAGCAACTGATTCCTATTTTTCGGATGCAGGGGATGCGCGTCTCGGTCGTCAAGCATGCCCACCATCGTTTTGACATTGACCATGTCGGCAAAGACACTTACCGGCACCGCGAGGCGGGTGCTTTTGAAGTGGTGGTCGCCTCCGATAAGCGCCTCGCCTTGATCCGGGAGTTTGAGCAGCCTGCGCAATTGACGGTGCACCAGTTGATTGCCGAGTTGTACGATGGCGTGGATTGGGTGTTGGTCGAGGGCTTCAAAGAGTCCGATCTGCTCAAGATCGAGGTCTGGCGGGCCGAGTCGCAGAAGCCGGCGCGTTATATGGATGACGACTTCATCGTGGCCATTGCGACCGACTCACCCGAGCAGTTGCCCCAGGCGACCGGCCTTGATGTGCTGGACCTCAACGATCCTGAATCGGTCGTTTCCTGGTTGACGGCCCATGGCAACCGGTTCGACTACTGTCCGGAGATATTTGCATGAACGCACCACGCCCTGCCCAAAAACCACTCAAGTCCCTGGACACTGCCCTGGCAGAGTTGCTGGGGTTTGCCCATGTGTTATCCGAGGTAGCGTCGGTCTCCACCTTTGATGCCGATGGTCGGGTGCTGGCCCAAGACCTGGTGTCCGCCTTGCACGTGCCACCGCAGGACAACAGCTCGATGGACGGCTACGCTGTGCGTTGCGCTGACGTGATGCCTGGTGGCGTGTTGCCGGTGAGCCAGCGCATTGCCGCCGGCACATCCGGGATGCCCCTGGCCCCCAAGAGCGTTGCACGTATTTTTACCGGCGCACCGATTCCCGCCGGGGCGGACGCCGTGGTGATGCAAGAGGACTGCGTTGATGTGCCAGCCGAAGGCGGCGTGCAGGTCAAGGTCGTCCCCGCGCTGGGCCAGTGGATTCGGCGGGCGGGGGAAGACGTGGCCCAGGGAGCCGTGGTGCTGTCCAAAGGTACACGTTTAACGCCTGCTTCCCTTGGGCTGGCGGCCAGCATCGGGCTGCCCGTGTTGTCGGTGGTGCGTCGCCCCAAAGTAGCCCTGTTCTCCACCGGGGATGAGTTGGTGATGCCGGGTGACGTGGCCCCGCAACACATGGGCCCTGGCGCGATATACAACTCCAACCGCTTTTTTTTGCGCGCCTTGTTGATTCGTCTGGGCTGCGAGGTCACCGATATGGGCATCGTCCCGGATCGATTGGAGGCCACTGTAGATGCCCTGCGCAGCGCTGCGCAGCACCATGATCTGATTCTCACCAGCGGCGGTGTCTCAGTGGGTGAAGAAGACCATATCAAACCGGCCGTGCAATCCCTGGGCAGCCTGGATTTATGGCAAATCGCCATCAAGCCCGGCAAGCCCTTTGCCTATGGGCGGGTTGACAAGGCTCACTTCATTGGTCTGCCGGGTAACCCGGTGTCCAGCTTTGTGACCTTTTTGCTGCTGGTGCGCCCGTTTTTGCTGCAGCTGCAGGGGGCGACCCATGTCGCTCCTGAATCAGTAGCTATCAGGGCCGATTTCACCTGGGCTAGAGCCGATAAACGACGTGAATTCTTGCGGGTTCGACGCAACGCAGCCGGTGGGCTGGATCTTTTTGACAATCAAAGCTCAGGGGTTTTAACCTCCGCCGTGTGGGCTGACGGCTTGGTGGACAACCCACCGGGGCAGACCATTGCGCCCGGTGATGTGGTTCAATTTATTCCGCTGTCAGGGGTGCTTGGATGAAGCTCAATGTGAAATATTTCGCCTCCATTCGAGAGCTCGTGGGTGTTTCTGCCCAAGCGCTGGACACGGATGCGACGACGCTGGGTGCCTTGCGCGATGAATTGATCGCCTTGGGGGGTGCGCATGCCGAAGGCTTGGCCCGGGGCCGCGCGGTGCGTATGGCCCTCAACCAGGTCATGAGTGACGAATCTGCGGCTTTGGCGGAGGGGGCCGAGGTGGCCTTCTTTCCACCCGTCACCGGGGGATAAGGGCATGCAAGCGCTCTCAACCCAGGTACCTCGGGTCTGGATTCAAACCGAAGACTTCGACCTGACGGCCCAGATTACCGCCCTGCGTGCGCACGATACCCGGGTGGGTGCCGTGTGCAGCTTTATCGGCACAGTGCGTGACCGAACCGCCGGCACACCGGGGAGCATCAGCAGCATGGAGCTGGAGCACTACCCCGGCATGACCGAGAAGTCGATCGAGGCCATGATTGACCAGGCGCATCAGCGTTTTGATATTTTTGGTGCCCGGGTCATTCACCGTATCGGTTTACTTCAACCCTTGGACCAGATTGTGCTGGTGGCCGTGACCTCTGCCCACCGGGGCGAGAGTTTTCAGGCCTGCGAATTTTTGATGGATTACCTTAAAACCCAGGCCCCCTTCTGGAAAAAAGAGCAAACGCCCGACGGTGCCCGCTGGGTCGATGCGCGGGTAACTGACGATGCCGCCTTGGCCAAGTGGGGCATAGCCGCCCATAACGGGTAGCCAGCTCAATGGGGACTCCAATGGTGGTGCGCAGCGCGCCTCACTTGATGGATGTCAGACCCTGAACAGCACCACACCCTTGAAAATCCCTGAATAGCATCAAACTGCAAGGGAATTCAAAGGAGTGTTATGCGCATCGAAAAACTCACAACCAAGTTTCAGGAAGCATTGGGCGAAGCCCAGACATTGGCGCTTGGCAATGACAACCAGTACATCGAACCCGCTCACGTCTTGCTGGCCATGCTGCGCCAGGAAGATGGCCCCAAGGCTCTGCTGCAACGCGCCGGGGTGAATGTGGCAGGGCTGACTGCCGCTGCAGAGACCGCCATGAAAAAGCTGCCCCAGGTTCAAGGCCATGAGCAGGTGCAGATCGGGCGTGACATGGTCAGCCTGTTGCAAGCTGCCGAAAAAGAGTCCATCAAGCGCGGTGACCAGTTTGTCGCTGGTGAACTGTTTCTGTTGGTCCTGACTGACAGCAAACAGGACATTGGACGCATCGTCAAGGAAAACGGGCTGACTCGCAAGTCGCTGGAAACCGCCATTGATGCGGTTCGCGGCGGGCAAAATGTGGACAGTGCCGACGCCGAAGACCAGCGCGAATCCCTCAAGAAATACTGTGTCGACCTGACCGAGCGCGCCCGCATGGGCAAGCTGGATCCGGTGATTGGTCGTGACGATGAAATCCGCCGCGCCATTCAGGTGCTGCAACGTCGAACCAAAAACAACCCGGTACTCATTGGGGAGCCCGGTGTTGGCAAGACGGCCATTGTGGAAGGTCTGGCGCAGCGCATTGTGGCCGGCGAAGTACCCGATTCACTCAAGGGCAAACGGGTGCTCTCATTGGACATGGCCTCTTTGTTGGCGGGCGCCAAATTTCGCGGCGAGTTTGAAGAACGCCTGAAAAACGTGCTCAAGGATCTGGCCAAGGATGAGGGTCAGACCATTGTCTTTATTGACGAGCTGCACACCATGGTGGGCGCCGGCAAGGCCGAAGGCGCCATGGACGCGGGCAACATGCTCAAGCCCGCGCTGGCCCGGGGCGAGTTGCACTGCGTGGGCGCCACGACGCTGGACGAGTACCGCAAATACATCGAGAAAGACGCCGCCCTGGAGCGCCGTTTCCAGAAAATTTTGGTGGGTGAGCCCACGGTGGAGGCCACGATTGCAATTTTGCGGGGCCTGAAAGAGCGCTACGAGAAGCACCACAACGTCGAGATCACCGACCCGGCGATCGTGGCCGCCGCCGAGTTGAGTCACCGCTACATTACAGATCGTTTCCTGCCGGACAAGGCGATTGACCTGATTGATGAGGCCGCCAGCAAGATCAAGATCGAGATGGACTCCAAGCCCGAGGTGATGGACAAGCTGGACCGACGCCTGATTCAGTTGCAGATTGAGCGTGAAGCCGTGCGCAAGGAAAAAGACGAGGCTTCGCAAAAGCGTTTTGAGTTGATCAACGACGAGATTGGCAAGTTGCAGAAAGAAATTGCTGATCTGGATGAAATCTGGAAGGCCGAGAAAGCCAGTGCCCAAGGCAGCGCTCAGGTGCGCGAAGAAATCGAGAAGCTCAAGTTCCAGATTGAGGAACTGACCCGCAAAGGCGACTTTAACAAGGTCGCTGAATTGCAGTACGGCACCTTGCCAGCGCTAGAGAAGCGTTTGCAGGAAGTCCAGGCGCGCGAAGCGACACGGGGCACCGAGGCTGCACCCCGTTTGCTGCGCACCCAGGTCGGTGCTGAAGAAATCGCCGAGGTGGTCAGCCGCGCCACCGGCATCCCTGTGAGCAAAATGATGCAGGGCGAGCGCGACAAACTGCTGCAAATGGAAGGCAAGCTGCACGAGCGTGTGGTGGGGCAGGAGGAGGCCATTGTTGCCGTGGCCAATGCCATCCGGCGTTCGCGTGCCGGCTTGTCGGACCCCAATCGCCCAACCGGTTCGTTCCTTTTTCTAGGACCCACAGGCGTGGGCAAGACTGAGTTGTGCAAGACGCTGGCGGGCTTTTTGTTTGACTCTGAGGACCATTTGATCCGTATCGATATGAGCGAGTTCATGGAGAAACATTCGGTAGCCCGCCTGATTGGCGCGCCGCCGGGTTACGTGGGCTACGAGGAAGGTGGCTATCTGACCGAAGCCGTGCGCCGCAAGCCATACAGCGTACTCTTGCTGGATGAGGTGGAGAAGGCCCACCCGGATGTGTTCAATGTGCTTTTGCAGGTGTTGGACGACGGCCGGTTGACCGATGGGCAGGGCCGCACGGTGGATTTCAAGAATACGGTGATCGTCATGACCAGCAACATCGGCTCGCACATGATCCAGTCGATGGTGGGCCAAGACAGCGAGGACATCAAAGACGCCGTCACGGCAGAGCTGAAGAACCACTTCCGCCCCGAGTTTTTGAACCGCATTGACGAGACCGTCGTGTTCCATGCCCTCGACGCAACCCACATTGCCAAGATCGCAGGCATCCAGATCCAGGTGCTGCAAGCCCGGTTGGCCAAGCTGGAGTTGACGCTGCAAGTGTCAGAGGCTGCGCTGGCCGAACTGGCCAAGGTGGGCTTTGATCCGGTCTTTGGGGCGCGTCCCTTGAAGCGCGCGATTCAGCAGCGTATTGAGAATCCACTGTCCAAGCTGCTCCTGGAAGGGCGCTTTGCGCCCAAGTCCGTGATTCCTGTGGACGTCGACCCGATCCGCTCTCCCGGGCAGTTCAGCTTCGAGCGAGTGGTGCATTAAGCGAGGTGGATCAGGCGGGCGGTGAGGGGGCACTACACTCATGACCTCCTCACCAGACCCTGCCCGCCGCCATGGATTTACTCGTTTCGCTGACATTGATCGCCATCAGTGCCTACATGATCAAGTCACGCGATCAAAAAAGGCGCATTTCCCTGTTAGGCAGCTATCTTGAGAAGTATCAACTGGAGAAACTCATGGAAAGCCTGAACCAAAGTTACCAGCGTGCTCTGAGTGAACCCGACCTGGAACGTCGGGCGCAAATATGGAACCTGTCCGCTTCCACCGAATTGGCCCTGAGTGAGCAGTTCAACCGCTTTGTCGTTGAGTTTGCCAAAGTCACTGAACCCGAGACGCGTGTCAGCCGATTGGCCATCGCCATTCCCTATGCCGACAAGCTGTTTCCCGGGGCTACCTTTGACGCACGCAAGGCGTTGGCCATCCACGCCAAAGGGATTGCGAAAGCCGTCCATGGCGAACACACGGGTGAGCAAGCAACCAAAGCCCGGGCATTTACCTTGTCTGCCGAGATGCTCTTGATGCAGCATACCTGCCACTGGTTCTGCCGGTCCAAGACCCTGGCATCAGCTCGCATGCTGGGTCGGCACAAAACGGCATACGCGCAATTGCTGCTGTCGGTGGCACCGGAAACCCGTCAGGCCTATTGCGCCGTTGTAGCGCACTGAGCCAACAGGGCGCGGCTGCGCTCCTCATGGGCAGAAACCAGAAACGGGAAGGCCGGGCATGATGACACCATGAATCAACTCACACTGTCCCGTCTAAATGAACGGATCTGCCGCGTCTTGACCGATTCCGGCGAGCACGTGGGCAACCTGAAACTCATTGCCGGCGCCTGGAAATTCAAGGCCATCGGTTACGAGGCAGAAGGCGACATCGTTCCCGGCGGTGGCCCGCTGACACACCATCACAACATGACCTTTGCGAATCTGGATGAGACAGTCGTCAACGGGCGCTTGCTGGCTCCTTAAGCCATGGCGGCCTGGGCTGCCAGAACCTCAGTGCGAACCTGTTCAGTCAGTTCTGCCTTGAGCGTCATGAAATCCGGCGTGGTCTTGATGGCGTAGCTGCGTGGATGGGCGATGGGCACGGCGCGATCCAGCTTGATGCGCCCGGGCCGCGCGCTCATCACCACCACGCGGCTGCCCATGAACACGGCCTCGTCAATGTCATGGGTCACAAACAGCACGGTTTTGCGCTCGGCTTCCCAGATGCCCAGCAGCAACTCCTGCATCAGTTCCCGGGTCTGGTGATCCAGCGCGCCAAAAGGCTCGTCCATCAGCAACATGCGCGGGCCATTGGCCAGAGCCCTGGCGATGGCGGTGCGCTGCTGCATGCCGCCCGAAAGTTGCTTGGGGTAGTGGTTCTCAAAGCCGACCAAGCCCACCTTTTTGATGAAGCCTTGGGCGATGTCAAGCTGCTCTGGTCGCGCCATGCCGCGCTCATTCAAGCCAAAACACACGTTGTCAATCACACTGAGCCATGGGAAAAGGGTGTAACTCTGGAACACCATGCCGCGGTCGGCTCCGGGTCCCACGATGCGCTTGCCTTCCAGTAAAACCTCGCCAGACGTTTGCTGGTCCAGTCCGGCGACGATGCGCAACAAGGTGCTCTTGCCGCATCCAGAGGGGCCCAAGATGGTGATGAAGTCGTTCTCGGCGACATCCATGGTGGTTGCTTGCAGGGCCAGGGTTGGGGCACC
This sequence comes from Rhodoferax sp. OV413, assembly GCA_943371745.1. Lineage (GTDB taxonomy): Bacteria > Pseudomonadota > Gammaproteobacteria > Burkholderiales > Burkholderiaceae_C > Rhodoferax. The sequence goes on along the minus strand of CALRWE010000015.1, from coordinate 15,189 downwards.
GCCTGTGGTGGACGCAAAGCTGCGTGACACGCCCTTGATGGAAAGAAATGAACTCATGGCGTTTTTTGGATTTGGTGACAGGGAGATGCGGGCTGACTTAACGGCCCAGTTGAGCCCATGGAAATAGCCTGCGGTTCGACCACTTGAATCCCAAATCGCTGATCAAACCAATCAGGCCGATCACGATGATCCCGAAAATGATCTGGTCCGTGGCCATCAACGATTGGCTGTCCGTGATCATGTGGCCAATGCCGCTGGAGGCGCCAATTAACTCCGCCACGATCACATAGGTCCAGGCCCAGCCGAGCACCATGCGCAGGATCTCGAAGATTTCCGGAGCTGCGCCGCGAATCAGCACCCGCTTGACGATGCCGCTGTCGGTGCAGCCCAGGGTGTAGGCCGCCTCCACCAGATCCCGGCGGGTGTTGCCCACCGTGACGGCAATCATCAGTACCAGCTGGAAGAACGTACCAATGAAGATCAAGGAGAGCTTCTGGGCCTCGCCAATGCCGGCCCAGAGGATCAGCAACGGAATAAATGCGCTGGCCGGCAGGTAACGGGCGAAGGAGACAAAGGGTTCGAAAAACGCCTCAATGGGTTTGTATGCCCCCATCAACACACCCAATGGCAAGGCCAGGGCGCTTGCAATCAGGAACCCGCCCACCACCCGCCACACCGTCATGCCAATATCCCATCCAAATCCCATTTGGGTGAGCAACGTCCAGCCGGACGCCACCATCGTGAAAGGGTCGGCCAGAAAATTCTTGGGCACCAGGCCACCCAGGGTGACCGAGGCCCACACCGTCGTGAACAGGATAAAAAACGACACGCCCAGCACCACACGGGTGCCTGGACTGACAGGTTTGAGGGGGGTCATGCTCGGGTTCCTGGCGGGTTACTTCAGGAAACGGGTGTCGGCCAGCTTGGTCATGTCAGGCAGCTGCCTGATGATGCCCAACTCCAGCAACAAGTCGCCGGCCTCCTTGCTGAACTGCGCGTGCTCGCCAGCAAAGAATTTTTGATTGGCAGCGCGGTCTTGCCAACGCAGGTAGGCAGCGCTCTTGGCAAACGCCTCGCCGGTCTGCTTGACGTCTGCGCCCATGATCTCGTTGCTCTTGGCGGGCTCGGCCTTGATCATGTCCAGCGCATCAAAGTAGCCATCGGCCAGGGCCTTGGCCGCTTTGGGGTTCTCGGCCAGAAACTTGCCGGTGCAGCCAAAGGTGTCCATCACCATCGGGTAGTCCAGCGTGGTGGCAATGATTTTTCCAGTCTCTGGCTTGGCGCGCACCGCAGAAAGGTAGGGCTCATAGGTCATGCCGGCATCGACGCCGGCAGTGCCGGCCATCATGGCATTGGCCGAAGCTTGCGGGGACAAGTTGACGACCTTGACATCCTTGATGGAGAGGCCGTTCTTTTTCAGCATCCAGGCCAGGCCAAAGTACGGTGCGGTACCCGGCGCGTCCGCAGCGACGGTCAGGCCCTTGAGTTCGCTGATTTTGGTGATGTTGGGTTTGACCACCAGGCCGTCGGCGCCGTAACTCTTGTCCAGTTGAAAGATCTGGGTGGTGGCCACGCCGGCGGCGTTCCAGCCAATCCAGGTTTCCACCGTGGTCGCCGCGCACTGCGCATCACCCGAAGCCAGCACCAGATGGCGGTCTTTTTGCGGTACTTTTTTGATCGTCACGTCCAAGCCGTGTTTTTTGTAGATGCCGGCTTCTTTGGCCAGGGTCAGGGGGGCGAACCCGGTCCAACCCGAGATGGCAATGACCACCTTGGTTTCTTGCGCCAGGCTGGTGCCTGCCGTGAGGGCCGCAATGGCGAGCGTGGTCAAAGCTTTTTTCATGGGAGATCTCTTTCTTACAGTGGTTGAAGGGGGAATGAGCGGGGAGGGGTGAGTGGTCAGCCAGGAATCCACAGGGCTGGTAATTCGGGAAGAGTACGCAAAATTCGCGCCAGTGAACCGTCTCGCACCAGCTGGCTGGCATGCGCGATATCGGGCGCCAGATAGCGGTCGTGTGACATGGCGGGCACGGTCTGGCGCAGCAGGGTATGGACCTGTTCCAGCGCAGCCGAGCTGCCCAGTGGCCGTAAAAACTCAATGCCTTGCGCTGCTGCCAGCAACTCGATACCGAGAATGTGGGCGGTGTTGTCGATCATGGTTTGCAGGCGGCGTGCCGCAAACGTGGCCATGGACACATGGTCTTCCTGGTTGGCACTGGTGGGCAGGCTGTCCACACTTGCCGGGTGGGCCAGCGACTTGTTCTCGGAGGCCAGGGCGGCGGCGGTCACATGCGCGATCATGAAACCGCTGTTGATCCCTGCATCTGCCGTCAAAAAAGGCGGCAGGCGCGACACGCTGCTGTCAATCAACATGGCAATACGGCGCTCCGCAATCGCCCCGACCTCGGCAATCGCCAGGGCCATGCCATCGGATGCCAGCGCGACCGGTTCGGCGTGGAAGTTGCCGCCCGAGAGCATGGCACCGTCTTCGGGGAAGACCAGCGGGTTGTCCGTGACCGCGTTGGCCTCGCGCACCAGCACCAAGGCACCGTGGCGCAGCTGGTCCAGACACGCCCCCACCACCTGGGGCTGGCAGCGCAGGCAATACGGGTCTTGCACCCGGTCGTCACCGTCCAGATGTGAGTTGCGAATGGCGCTGCCTTTGAGCAGTTCGCGGTAGTACTGCGCCACGTCGATCTGTCCTGGCTGGCCGCGCAGGGCGTGAATGCGGGGGTCAAAGGGGCCGTCACTGCCGCGCGCGGCGTCGATCGTCAGGGCTCCGATCACCAGCGCCGCTTCCAGCACCGGCTCAAAACTCAGGAGCGCATGCAGTGCCAGCGCGGTGGAGGTCTGGGTGCCGTTGATCAGGGCCAGGCCCTCCTTGGGCCCGAGTTGCAGCGGCGTGATTCCAGCTTGTTGCAGCACGGGCAAGGCAGGCAGGCGCTGGCCGTCTACCAGCATTTCGCCTTCGCCCATGAGTGCCAGCGTCATGTGGGCCAGCGGGGCCAGGTCACCGGAGGCGCCGACCGATCCTTTAGCCGGCACATAAGGCACCAGCCCGGCGTTGTGCACTGCCAGTAGGGTGTCAATGACCACCTCGCGCACGCCCGAGTGACCGCGCGCCAGGCTGGCCGCTTTCATGACCAGCATCAGGCGCATGACGTCGGGTGCCAGGGGCTCACCCACGCCCACGCTGTGGGAGCGAATCAAATTGAGTTGCAGGGTTTGGAGCTGCTCCTTGCTGATGCGCTGGTTGGCCAGCTTGCCAAAACCGGTGTTGACGCCATAAACCGGGGCATCGCCATCGGCGGCGCGCTGCACCACCTGCTGGCTGGCGCGGATGTTGGCGCGGCAGCTGTCCGCCAGGGCCAGTTGCACCACGCCCGAGTGGATGGATTGCAGCTGGTCCAGAGTGAGCTTGCCGGGCTCCAGGGTGAGATGGCTCGTGCGTTGGGTCGTCATGTCACTGCGCTTTCATGGGCAGATTCAGGCCTTGTTCCCGGGCGCAGTTCTCGGCGATGGCGTAGCCTGCATCGGCATGGCGCATAACGCCGGTGGCGGGGTCATTCCACAACACACGCTCCAGGCGCTGGGCCGCCTCGGGCGTGCCGTCGGCCACGATCACCACGCCAGAGTGCTGCGAATACCCCATTCCAACACCGCCGCCGTGGTGCAGGCTGACCCAGGTGGCGCCGCTGGCGGTATTGAGCAGCGCGTTGAGCAAAGGCCAGTCGCTGACCGCATCACTGCCGTCCTGCATGGCTTCGGTCTCGCGGTTGGGGGAGGCGACCGAGCCGCTGTCGAGGTGGTCGCGGCCAATGACGATGGGTGCCTTGAGTTCACCGGTGCGAACCATCTCGTTGAAGGCCAGGCCCGCGATGTGGCGTTCACCCAGCCCAATCCAGCAAATGCGGGCTGGCAGCCCCTGAAAAGCGATGCGCTCAGCCGCCATGTCCAGCCACCGGTGCAGCCCGGCGTTTTGGGGAAACAACTCTTTCATTTTTGCGTCGGTCTTGCGGATGTCTTCGGGGTCACCGCTCAGCGCCACCCAGCGGAAAGGCCCCACACCCCGGCAAAACAGCGGGCGCACGTAGGCGGGCACAAAGCCGGGGTAGTCAAAGGCATTGGCCACCCCAAAGTCTTTGGCCACCTGGCGCAGGTTGTTGCCGTAGTCCACCGTGGGGATGCCCATGGCATGAAAGTCCAGCATGGCCTGCACCTGCACGGCACAGGATTCGCCAGCGGCCTGGGTGAGGGCTGCGTGTTGGGCGGGGTCTTTGCGCGCCTCCAGCCAGCGTGCCACGGTCCAGCCGGCGGGCAGGTAGCCATTGATCAGGTCGTGGGCGGAGGTCTGGTCGGTGACGATATCGGGGCGGATGGTGCCACTTCGGGCGCGACGCACCAGTTCAGGCATCACCTCGGCGGCATTGGCGCACAGACCGATTGAGACCGCTTCACGGCGTTCGGTATGAAAGGCGATCAGGGCCAGCGCTTCGTCCAGCGTTGCGGCCTGTTTGTCCAGGTAGCGTGTGCGCAGTCGAAAGTCAATCGAGCTTTGCTGGCACTCGATGTTCAGCGAGCACGCGCCTGCAAAAGTTGCGGCTAGTGGCTGCGCGCCCCCCATGCCGCCCAGTCCGGCGGTCAGCACCCAGCGCCCGGCGAGGTTTCCCTCGTAATGTTGACGACCGGCTTCCACGAAGGTCTCGTAGGTGCCTTGCACGATGCCTTGCGTGCCAATGTAGATCCAGCTGCCGGCCGTCATTTGCCCGTACATCATCAGCCCGGCGCGGTCCAGTTCATTGAAGTGCGCCCAGGTCGCCCATTTGGGCACCAGATTCGAGTTGGCAATCAGCACCCGGGGCGCCTGCGTGTGGGTGCGAAACACACCGACCGGCTTGCCGCTTTGGACCAGCAGGGTCTCGTCTTCCTTGAGCTGGCGCAGGCTGTCCAGGATGCCGTCAAAGCAGGCCCAGTTGCGGGCGGCCTTGCCGATGCCGCCGTACACCACCAGCTCATCGGGGTTCTCGGCCACCTCGGGGTCCAGGTTGTTTTGCAGCATCCGGTAGGCGGCCTCAATGGGCCAATTGGCGCAGGTGAGGGTGGGGCCACGAGGGGCACGCACCGGGCGAGCCTGGCTGTGGGCGTAGGGGGTGTTGGGCAGGTCAGACATAGCGTGCAGGGGGGCGGGTTAATTAATTGGCGCATTTGAGGGTTTGTCTGGATAGTTTAGTTGTCTATACAACTTATAAAATAGCGGGGAAACCCTAGTCCAATTTAAAAGTGCGCCATGTCCGTTGTTGACCCGTCCCCCTTGCCCGCCTACGAACAGGTCAAGGCCTTCATCAAAGCCAAGATTACCCAGGGCCTCTGGCGCCCGGGCGATGCTGTGCCGAGTGAGTCGGCTTTGCAGCAGCAGTTTGGCGTCAGCCGCATGACCGTGAATCGGGCCGTGAAAGAGCTCGCGGTGGAGGGGCTGGTGACCCGGGTGCAGGGCTCAGGTACCGTGGTGGCCCATTTGCACCGCATCTCCAGCACCCTTCAGGTGCGTGACATCCATGAGGAAATCCTGGAGCGCGGGCATCTCCACACCACGCAAGTGCTCACGGTGGAGCCGGTTCGCGCCAGTGCGGACGTGGCGCGCCGCCTCAAGCTTCGGGTGGGAGCCAAGGTATTTCACTCGACGATGGTGCATTTTGAGAACGGGGTGCCTATCCTGTTTGAAGACCGTCATGTCAACCCCAGCGCCACCCCGGACTATCTGGCGGTTGATTTTGGAAATACCACACCCACCCATTACCTGCTGAAGCATGCGCCCTTGACCGAGGCGAGTTATTCCATTGAGGCGTGCCTGCCCAGTGCCCTGGAAGCGAGGTGGCTGGACATTGCCGCTAGCGAGCCGTGTCTGGTGATGACCCGGTGCACCACCAGTGGCCCCCATGTGGCGAGCCTGGCGCGGTTGGTGTACCCCGGCCTGCGGTACAGTTTCAGCGGCAATTTTCAGCTATGAGCTGGCACATGGTTTCACTGGCGGATGTGACGCCAAGCCCCTGGCGCAATGGCGGCGGGGTGACACGTGAGCTGGCCTGCTGGCCTCAAGGTGGCGACTGGATCTGGCGCATATCGGTGGCCGAGGTGGCTCAGAGCGGGCCTTTTTCACGGTTTGAGGGGGTGCAGCGCTGGTTCGCGGTCATTGCCGGGGCGGGCGTGCACCTGGCGGTGGACGCAGAGATTCATGCGTTGAGTGCCACAGGCGCGCCCTTTTGTTTTGATGGTGCCAAGGCGGTGGACTGCCAGTTGGTGGACGGTCCGACGCAGGATTTCAATCTGATGGTGCGCCCGGACCAGGCTCCAGCGTGCATGAAGCGGGTGTCCGGGGACTTTTCTGTCGTGCTGGATAAATCTAAATTAATAGCACTGTACCCAATTGATACGCTGGCTAGAGTGCATTTTGAGCTTGGATACGTTGATTTTCCCGAAAATTGCCTCGTCTGGCGGCATTTTGATGCTGGCGACTGTCTGCATTTGAGCGCCGCGAACACCCTGTGGATGGAGATTGAACTGTGAATCTGAAACTCTGGACCCATTGCCGCATCGCCTCCATGCGGCCCGATGTCCCCCAACCCTTCGGACTCATTGACGATGCGGCCCTGGTGGTGGAGGGCGAGCAGCTGCGCTGGGTGGGGCCCCGCAGCGAGCTGCCCGCCGACTTGCATGGCCAGTGCACTGAAACCCATGATGCTGGAGGCGCGCTGATCACTCCGGGCCTGATTGATTGCCACACGCACCTTGTTTATGGTGGGGACCGCGCGCATGAGTTCGAGTTGCGACTCAACGGTGCCACCTATGAGGACATTGCCCGCCATGGCGGTGGCATTGCTTCCACCGTGCGGGACACCCGCGCAGCCAGGCCGGCCGAGCTGACCGAACAAAGCCAGGTGCGTCTGCGGCGGTTCATGGGCGAGGGTGTGACCACGCTGGAGGTGAAATCGGGCTATGGCCTGGCCCTGGAGCAGGAGCGCAAATGCCTGCAGGTCGCACGTAACTTGGGGCAAACGAACGCGGTGGACGTTTGCACCACATTTTTGGGCGCGCACGCCTTGCCAGCGGAGTTTGCCGGGCGCCAGGATGACTATGTGGACGAGGTGCTGCGCATGTTGCCCGCCCTGCACGCAGAAGGCCTGGTGGATGCGGTGGACGCGTTTTGTGAACACATCGCCTTCAGCTCCGAACAGGTCGCCCGGGTGTTTGAGGTGGCCCGCCAATTGGGTCTGCCGGTCAAGTTGCATGCCGAGCAGCTCAGCGACAGCAGCGGTGCGGTCATGGCGGCCAGTATGGGTGCCCTGAGTTGTGACCATCTGGAATGGCTGGGCGAGGAGGGTGCCGCCGCCATGGCGGCGGCCGGCAGCGTGGCCGTGCTCTTGCCCGGTGCGTTTTACTTTTTGCGCGAAACCCGGTTGCCGCCGGTGGCGTTGCTGCGCCGCCACGGCGTGCCGATGGCTATTTCAACCGACTGCAATCCTGGCAGTTCGCCGTGCACCTCACTGCTGCTCATGCTCAACATGGCCTGCACCCTCTTCAGGCTCACGCCGCTGGAAGCGCTGGCCGGCGTGACCCGCCACGCCGCGCAGGCACTGGGCTTGTCAGACCGGGGCACTCTGACCCCGGGCCAGCGTGCCGACTTTGTGCTGTGGGATGTGCAACGCCCGGCCCAGCTCTGTTATGCCCTGGGTGCAAACCCACACATTCAAACCATTTTTAAAGGTGAACCGCGATGAGCTTCACATTGCACCCCGGCAGCTCGCCGTTGTTGGTCAGCATGCCGCACATCGGGACCGAGATCCCGCCCGCGCTCCGGGACGCCTACCAGCCCCGTGCGCTGGCGGTGGAGGACACGGACTGGCATCTTGAGCGCCTCTACGATTTCTTGTCCGCGCTGGGCGCCAGCGTCCTGATGCCTCGCACCTCACGCTACGTGATCGACCTGAATCGCCCGCCCGAGGACACCCCCATGTACCCCGGCGCGGCAAACACCGAGCTGTGCCCCACGCACTTTTTTAACGGTGATGCCCTGTACCAGCCTGGCCGGGAGCCCGACCTGGCAGAGCGCCTGCGCCGACGTGCCGCCTATTGGCAGCCCTACCACGATGCCTTGGCCCTTGAGCTGGCGCGCATCCAGGCCCTGCATGGCTATGTTGTGTTGTGGGACGCTCACAGCATCCGCTCCACCATTCCCTGGTTGTTTGAGGGCACCTTGCCGGGCCTGAACATCGGCACCGCCAGTGGCGCCAGCGCACACCCGGCCATCGCCCTGGCGCTGGATCAGGTTTGCCAGAGCGCAGGCGGGGCGAGCCATGTGCTTAACGGACGCTTCAAGGGCGGTTACATCACCCGCCATTACGGTGACCCGGCCCGCCATGTGCATGCCGTGCAACTGGAGATGTGTCAAAACCTCTACATGCAGGAGGCACCGCCGTTTGGCTATGACGAGCAGCTGGCCCAAAAGATTCAGCCCCAACTGCAGCGCATGGTGTCGGCGGCCCTCCAGGCTTGTGAGGCTTTGTATGCACGCTGAACGCACCCCCGCTGGCCCCAGGCGTTTTCTGGCTCCACAGGCCTGGGTGGGTGGGGCGTGGGCCCGCCAAGTGCTACTCACTGTGGGGCCTGATGGCCATTGGTCAGGCATTCAGGCCGAAGCCCACGCCCAGGATCACCCGGACGCCACCGTGCTGGCTGGTCCGGTGTTGCCGGGCCTGGTCAACGCCCACAGCCATGCCTTTCAGCGTGCCATTGCCGGCATGACTGAACGCCGGGGCGGGCAGGGCAGCGCGGCCAGTGATGATTTCTGGAGCTGGCGCGATCGCATGTATTCCGTGGCCCAGCGCATCACACCGGCGCAACTTGAAAGCATCGCCGCGATGCTTTACGCCGAGTTGTTGAGCGCCGGCTACACCCAGGTGTGCGAGTTTCATTACCTGCACCACGCGGTGCCCGGCGGGCACGGCGCTCAGGCGCATGCCGATCCGCTGGATATGTCTCTGGCGCTGGTGCGCGCTGCCCAAAAAGTGGGCATGGGACTGACCCTGATGCCCACGCTCTACCAGCGCTCGGGTTTTGGTGCTGCAGGTCTGCGGCCCGACCAGATGCGTTTCGCCTCCACCACTGACAGCCTGCTGCGCCTGGTGGACGACCTGCAAATGCAGGTGCGCGGCCTGGTCAATTTCAACGTGGGCCTTGCCGTGCACTCGTTGCGGGCGGCAGATGCTGTCGCGATCACCGAGGTGGCCGCGTTTGCCAAAACGCAGGGTCTGCCGGTGCACATTCACATTGCCGAGCAAACCCAGGAGGTGCAAGACTGCATCGCCCACACCGGGCAGCGCCCGATCGAATGGCTGCTGGACCACCAGGCCGTCAACGGCCACTGGAATCTGGTGCACGCCACCCACACCACGCCCGCCGAGCTGGCCGCCGTGGGGCGCAGCGGTGCAGCCATCGTCATTTGTCCCACTACCGAGGCCAATCTGGGGGATGGCGTGTTTGACTACCCGGGTTATGCCGCCCAAGGTGGCGCCTGGTCCATTGGCTCGGACAGCCATGTCACCCGCAGCTGGACCGAGGAGTTGCGTTTGCTGGAGTACTCGCAACGTCTGGCCCTGCGCCAGCGCAATGTGGCGGCCCAAACTGGCGCAAGCATCAGTACGGCAGCCAACCTGTTTGAGGCGGCTGTGGCCGGTGGCGCGGCCGCGTCGGGCCAACCGCTGGGCGCGCTGGCGGTGGGCAACCGGGCTGATTTTCAGGTGCTGGACGCCCGATCTCCCGCCTTGCTGGGCGTGCCGGACGAGAGCTTGCTGGACGCCCTGATTTTCTCCAGCCCTGCGGCGCGCTGCCATCAGGTCTATGTGGCCGGGCACTTGCGGGTGAATGGCGCCCGTCTGGTGGATGGCCCCCAGCAGACTGATCAGTGGCCTCACCTGTCCCAGGATTTTGTGCAAACCATGCGGGCGCTGTGGCCTTGACTTGTCGCAGTCTGGACAGGTAGGGCGCAAAGGGGCCTGCAAAGCTCTCTATAGTGAGAGACAGGCGTGGCCCGCGCCGCAGCTATTCTTCTCCCGCTATGGAATCTTTATGACCCCCACCCCCCTGATCACTGGTTTTGACGATGTTTCAGCCTCAGCCCCCCTGGATATTCCGGCGGGTTTTCGGCCCATCCAGGTGGGGGGCACGTTCATTGCCCACAACGGCCCGCTGTATGGCCACTGGAACGGCAAGCGCCTGCTGCTGGGGTTTCGTGTGGAGGAGCGCCATACCAACCCGCTCAAAATTTGCCATGGCGGCATGCTGGCGACCTTTGCCGACATGCTGATTCCATGCGCCTCGATGTACCAGAGCGAGATGGAGCGCCGCTTTTTGCCCACCATCAGCCTGCAAATCGACTACATGGGCGCCGCCCCGCTGGGCGCCTGGATTCAGGGTGAGGCCGATGTGCTGCGCACCACCCGCAACATGCTGTTTGGGCAGGGCTTGGTCAGTGCAGACGGCCAGCCGGCCTTGCGGGTGAGCGGCATCTTCAAAATGGGGCCGGTCATTGGCGACGGGCGCGCCACCGACCCGCTGGGTTTGAGGTAACCCGCCGCCGCCCTGCGGCTTTAAGGCTCGTAGAAAATAATGGCTTTATTCTGCGCTGTCCGAAGATCGGCAGACGTTGCTTCCCATCACCGGAGTTTTCCTTGAATCGCCTCACTCTTGCCCTTTCCCGCGTGACCCTGGTGTCTGGACTGTCTGCCACGCTGATACTTCCCAGCCTGGCCCAAGATGTGCCTGGCGAGTCGCAGGCCCCTGCGCCGGGCTCGCGTCTTGAGCGGGTGGAGATCATGGCCCGCCAACCTACTGACAACGACCTGCGCCGCCGCTCCCAGGTGGCCAAACAGGTCTACGGCCGGGAAGAAATGGATAAATTTGGCGACACCAACCTGGCCGATGTCCTCAAGCGTCTGCCGGGTGTCAACATGCAGGGCAACGCGCCGCGCATGCGGGGCCTGGGCGCTGGCTACACCCAGGTGCTGCTCAATGGCGACCCAGCGCCACCCGGCTTCGCGCTGGACCAGCTGGACCCGGCTCAAGTTGAGCGCATTGAGGTCACCAAGGGCACCACGGCAGACCAAAGCGCCCAAGCCGTGGCCGGCTCCATCAACATCATCCTGAAAGAGGCGCCTCGCGCGTCGCAGCGCGATCTGCGCCTGGGCTTGGGCTACAACGCCGACCGGCCCACCGCGTCGGGTACGTTCACCTATGGCGAGCGCTGGGGTGGTGTCTCGCTGTCCCTGCCGATCTCGGTCTTTGAATGGCGCAGGCTCAGCCAGACCGTGGTGGATCGCACCCAGCCGGGCACGGACTTGCTGGCGTCCCGGTCCGAGCAATCGGCCGATCAGTTGTCGTATGGGCAGGGTTTCAACATGGGGCCGCGCTTGAACTGGCGCATCAGCGACGACGAAACCCTCACCTGGCAATCGTTTTTGCAACGGGGTGACTGGAACAACCGCGTCAACTATGTGAACCAGGTGCTGAGCGGCTCCCCCAGCCTGGAGGATGACGGCAACACGCGGGGTACATGGCAAAACGTGCGCAGCAATGTGCAATGGGTCAACCACTACAGCGCGTCAGACCGCCTGGAGCTCAAGGCCGGCTTGCGCTCCTCAAAAGGCACTTTTGACAGCCAGACCGTGCGCGACGGCTTGCCCCAACGCCGCTCCATTGGTGACAACAGCGACACCGGGCTGACCCAGGCCGGCAAATACAGTCGCTTGCTCAATGACGCGCACAGCCTCACGGCGGGCTGGGATCTGGAGTGGCGTGAACGCGAAGAAAAGAGAACCGTCACCGAGCGCGGCTTGGCCCAGGTCTCGGAGCTGGAGGGCCAGCCCTTTGCCGCGCGCATCACGCGCCAGGCGCTGTTTATTCAGGACGAGTGGGAGATCAACAAGCAATGGTCCAGCTACCTGGGCCTGCGCGGCGAGCGCATCGAGACCCAAAGCCAGGGTACCGGCGCGATGCTGACCAATACCAGCAGCGTGATCACGCCCATGTGGCACCTCAATTACAAGCTCACACCCACCGGGCGCGACATGGTCCGCGCCAGTGTCTCGCGCAGTTACAAGGCGCCTACCCCGGCGCAGTTGTTGGCCCGTCCCGCAATCAGCAGCCTGTTCCCTGACACCACCACCCGCAACACCGAGCTCTCACCCGACCGTCAGGGCAACCCCTACCTGACCCCCGAACTCGCCACCGGGCTGGATGTTGCCTTTGAAAAATACTTGCCCGCAGGCGGGCTGATCAGCGTGGCCGTGTTTCACCGCAGTGTCAATGACCTGGTGCGCAACGTCACTTCGCTGCAAACCGTGAGCTGGGCGCAGACCCCGCGCTGGGTGTCTCAACCGGTCAATTTCTCCAAGGCGCAAACGAGCGGGCTGGAGCTGGAGGTCAAGGGCCGTGCTGCCGAGCTGCTGCCTGCCGTGTTTGATCTCAGAACGCCTTTGAATTTGCGCAGTTCGCTCAGTTTTTACCGCTCCCGCGTGGCGGCATTGGTCGGCCCCAACAACCGGCTGGACGGGCAGCAACCCTGGTCGGGCAACGTCGGGTTTGACTACCGCTTTGCCGACAAGCCCTTGACCGTGGGCGGTAGCCTGGCCTTCACGCCCGGCTACCTGACCCAGCAAACGGCCCAGCAGTCGCTGGATCTGTCGCGCACCCGCAGTCTGGATGTGTTTGCGCAGTGGGTCTTCAGCCGCAGTCTGTCGCTGCGGGTGTCGGCCACCAACCTGGCGCCTCTGGATTCGCTGTCGCAAACCCTGTACGGCACTGACAGTGGCAGCAGCACCCTGAGCCGGGGACGCACCAGTTTTAATGCCGGGTTGGAGATGAAACTGTAGGTTTTCAAGACTTTTAGGGCTCTAGCACACGTGTTGATTGCCTTGAGTGCTATTGTTTTTTAGCGGCGAGGAGGGCGATGGCAAGGCTTGCCAGGGCGGACCTGGCCTCCAAAACTTGCAGGTCATAGGCCGGATTCAATTGCTATATAAATTAGCTATCAGACCCATGCAAATCGCTGGCTACAGGCTATTTTTGTTTGAGAAGTGGCTGGGGGACTGCCCCATGGCGGATTTGAACATGGCCGAGAAAGCGCTGTCGCTGGTGTAACCGCTGGCGCTGGCCACCTGGCTCACGGGCGCGCCGCGTGCCAGCATGGGCAGGGCGTGTGCCAACACCGCCTGCTGGCGCCATTGCGGGTAGCTGGTGGCCAGCTCGGTTCTGAACAGTCGGGCCACCGTGCGCTCGCTGGCACCGATGTGCGCAGCCCAGTCCGACAGCGTGCCGCGCTTGCCCGGTGAGCGCAGCACGGCTTCGCACAGGGAGCGCAAGCGCTTGTCCCGCGGCAGAGGCACGCCCAGGGTCTGGGTGTCGGCATGGGTGATTTCGTGCAGGGTGAGCGCCATGAGTGCGTCATCCCGAACGCCTTCGGGGGAGCCTTGCAGGGCATGAATCAATTCGCGCAGCAGGCTGCTCACCACCAGCACCCGGCAGCCTAGCCAGTTGGCAGGCGTGGCGCTGGGGTCGAGGTAGACCGTGCGCAACTCGGTGGCCTCCAGCACCGTGACGGCGTGGCTGGCCCGGGGCGGAATCCACACCGCGCGGGAGGGCGGCAAGATGAAGGTGGTGTGCGTGTCGCGCTCGGTCACAGTCACCTGAATCAGCCCGCTGGCACAGTACGCCAGTTGGGCCCACGGGTGGTGGTGGGGTTCAAAGTGGGCGTCAACCACCAGCGCGCGTGAGCGGCTTCGCACGGGGCGCTCGGGCGTGGGGGCCACGGGATCGGTGTTGCCGATGAGCTGGGGTTTGAGTGGGCTGATGTGTCGCAAGGTGATTTTCTCGGGCTTGGCAGGTATTCGCTAATTATTGTCTTTTTGTCGTATTTAAGCCCTGGCGGCTCGCTTTACCATGGTCGTATGACCCCTGCCATGCTCCTCCCGCCCATCGCTGTCCCCTTGAGACAGGATGCCACCATCATCGGGCTGGTCGGCCTGGCCCATGCCAGCTCGCACTTTGCCCACCTGATGCTGCCGCTCTTGTTCCCCGTGTTCATGGTCGAGTTCGGGCTGAGCTACTCCGAGCTGGGCCTGTTGATGACGACGTTTTTTGTGGTGTCGGGGCTGGGTCAGGCCTCAGCCGGCTTTGTGGTGGACCGCCTGGGTGCCCGGCCGTTGATGTTTGGCGCCCTGTGCATTTTTATTGTGGCCTGTGTAATGGGTTCCATGGTCAATGGCTACGCGAGCCTGTTTGCGGTAGCGGCGCTGGCGGGTTTGGGCAACGCCACCTTTCACCCGGTCGATTTCAACATCCTGAACCAACGGGTCTCGGGTCCGCGCCTGGGCCACGCCTTCAGCGCCCATGGTTTGAGTGGCAACCTGGGCTGGGCCACCGCTCCCGTTTTTTTTGCCGCCATCAGCAGCCTGTACCACTGGCGCACCGCATTTCTGGCTGCCGCTGTGATGTACGCGTGCATCCTGACCCTGCTGGTGTTGAAGCGGGACAAGCTGAGCACAAATGTGGTCGTGCGCCATGTCGATACGCCCGCTGAGCACAGCATGGCATTCATGAAATTACCCGTGGTGTGGTGGTGTTTTGGCTTTTTTTTGTTGTCCACCATGACGCTGGCGGTGGTGCAGAGTTTTTCGGTGTCGATCCTGAAGGCCATGCACGGCATCAGCTTTGAGGCCGCCACCCTGACGCTCACCGCCTACATGCTGTGCGGGGCCTTGGGCATATTCGCGGGTGGCTTTGTCGCCACTCGGCAGGTCAGCAGCGACCGGGTGGTGGCGGTGTCGATGAGTGCGGCTGCTGCCTTGTTGGCACTGTGCGGGCTGGGTCTGTTTGGCGCGACGGGCACCATGGTGGTGCTGGCAGGCACCGGCTTTGCAGTGGGTATCGGTGGGCCGTCGCGCGACATGATGATCAAAAAAGCCACACCCTCGGGCGCCACAGGCCGGGTGTACGGGATGGTGTACTCGGGGCTGGATGTGGGCTTTGCCATTTCGCCCGTCGCCTTTGGGATGTTCATGGACCGGGGCTGGTACGGTGCCACCCTGATCGGCGCGGCAGCCGTGCTGCTGCTCAGTGTGGTGGCCGCCCTGGGCGTGG
>CALRWE010000014.1:0-36811 GCA_943371745.1 Rhodoferax sp. OV413 | reverse complement strand
GGCTCAAAGCCAAACATTCCAAGCCCCTGTACGCGGTGGTTGAAGAGTCTTGCGCGTCAGCTGCCTATTACATCGCGGTCGCAGCGGATCAGATCTTTGTGGACAAGGCCAGTATCGTGGGCAGTATTGGTGTGCTGATGGATGGCTTTGGTTTCACCGGACTGATGGAAAAACTGGGTGTGGAGCGTCGCCTGATGACGGCTGGTGCAAACAAGGGCTTTCTGGATCCCTTCAGCCCCCAGTCAGAGGCCCAGCAGGCCTACGCGCAGACCATGTTGAATCAAATTCACAAGCAGTTCATCGACGTGGTGAAGGCAGGCCGGGGCACCCGATTGAAAGAAACACCTGAGACTTTCAGTGGCTTGTTCTGGAGCGGTGAGCAGGCGGTTGAGCTTGGACTGGCCGACCGCCTTGGCAACCTTGACTTCGTTGCCCGCGAGATTGTCAAGGCCGAAGAAATCATTGACTACACCCGCCACGAAAATGTGGCAGAACGCCTGGTGAAGCGTTTTGGTTCATCGATCGGGGAGGGCGCTGCGCGCGTTCTGAGCTTGAGTCCTTCGGTCCGCTAAGACGGACTATCGCCCAAGGGCGAACACGGCGGGCGTGGCGTTGTCCACGACCGCCGTTCTTTTTTTCCAATTCTTGACGGTGTCGCTTTGGCAGGCGCCCCGGCTCAAAGTCAGACCGCTACAGACTGCCAGGCGTGTGTTGTGCTGCAGTGTTTGAAGCAGGGTTTGCATCATGGCTGCATTGCGATAGGGCGTCTCAATGAAGAGTTGGGTTTGTCCGGTTTTCAGGGCCAGTGATTCCAGCTCGCGCACCCGCGCTGCCCGATCAGCGCCATCCTGTGGCAGGTAACCGACAAAGGCAAAACTCTGACCGTTGAGGCCACTGGCCGCCAGCGCGAGCAGCAGGGATACTGGGCCGGTGAGGGGAATAACCTCCATGCCCAAATCATGGGCCGCACGCACCACCGATGAGCCCGGGTCTGCCACGGCAGGCATGCCGGCCTCGCTGACCAAACCCATGTCATGCCCTTGCAGTGCGGGTGCCAGAAGAGGGGCTGCATCAAAGTTGCCGTTGTGATCTCCTTTTTTGTGAACCTCACGCGGCAGTTCTTGAATCTGCAGGGCTTGTAGCGGGTTGCGAAGCGGGACGATCTCGTTGACGCGCTTCAAGTAGCCACGGGCAGACTTGGCGTTCTCGCTGATCCAGTGCTGCAACCTCGATGCGATTTCCAAGGTGCCCATCGGCATCGTGTTTTGAAGATTGACGAGGTCATTGCAAGCAAAATCCAGCGGTGCGGGCACCAGATAAAGGCGCCCGAGCGGCGGTTGTTTGGCCTTGGCAGAGGTTGTGGGTGGTGTGGTCATAGTAGTTTGAGGCCCGCAGCCTGCAGCATTTGGCAAGTGCGTATCAAGGGCAAGCCCACCAATGCGGTTGGGTCGTCGTTGTCTATGGACTCCAGCAGGGCAATGCCCAGTCCTTCACTTTTTGCGCTCCCAGCGCAGTCGTAGGGCGTTTCTGCCCGCAGATAACTTTCAATTTCAGGGTCGGAGAGTTCCCGGAACTTGACTTTGACCTGAGCCAGATCCATTTGTAAAAATCCGGTTTCAAGGCATGCCACGGCCACAGCCGTCTGAAAAATCACGGTTTGTCCCCGCATTTTTTGTAGCTGCCCCACGGCCCGGACATGGTCACCCGGCTTGCCCAGCGCCTCTCCGTGGAGATCCGCCACTTGGTCCGAACCAATCACGATGCAGGCGGGGAACTGTGCCGCTACCACTTTCGCCTTGGCCAGAGCGAGGCGGCACGCCATCGCCTGGGGTGTTTCAGAGGCTAGAGGGGTTTCATCCACATCGGGGGCTGCCACGCTGAATGGAATACGCAGGCGTTCCAGAAGTTGACGGCGGTAGGGTGATGTGGAACCCAGGACAAGTTTGCGTTGGATGGTGTCGATCATGCTGTGATTCTCTTACACTGCGGGCATGAAACAAGAGTCTCCCCCCACCCACTTGGATGTTAAGGCGTTTGCACAGGCGGCCAGCCAGGCCGATGGCTTTGATTTGCTATCAAAATACGATCGTTTACTACAAGAGACAAGCGGGCTAGGGGCCGAAAGGCTACTTCAATGGTCGGCCCGTGGTGAATTCCGATCCGACGAAGGTATGGCAGCCGAAGTCTGGCTTCACTTGAATGTGCAGGTGAGCTTGCCATTGACCTGTCAGCGCTGTCTGGGGCCGGTGGATATTGAGGTGTCCATTGACCGGTCATTTCGTTTTGTCGAGGGCGAGGAAGCTGCTGAGACCCAGGATGAAGACGCCGAAGAAGATGTGCTCGCTCTGAGCAGGGATTTCAATTTGTTGGACTTGATTGAAGACGAAGTACTGATGGCTTTGCCAGTGGTCCCCGCTCACGATGTTTGCCCGGTGGACCTCAAGTTATCTGCCTCCGACACTGAATTTGAGGTGGCGCTAACGGAAAAGCGCAATCCTTTCGCCGTGTTGGCCAAGTTGCAGGACAAAAAACCCAGGTAGTCTGGCAGGTACGCTATAATTGAAGGCTTCACGCGGGTTGCAAAAGTTGCGTGTTTCACTAACCCAACATGTTGCGGCATTCGCGACATAAATGCCCAGGAGCAGACCATGGCTGTCCAACAAAACAAAAAGTCCCCTTCCAAGCGCGGTATGCACCGCTCGCACAACGCCTTGGTTGTGCCCGGTATCGCCGTGGAGTCCACCACGGGCGAAACCCATTTGCGCCACCACATCAGCGCAACGGGTTTCTACCGCGGCCGTAAAGTTCTGAAGACCAAAAACGAAGCCTGATTAACTCATTAGGCAAGGGCCCGAGGCTACCGTGTTTGTAGCGTCGGGCCTTTATTTTTGGTGTCTTGTATTTCCGTGTATTTGGTTGGGTCTCACCAGTTTTCATGATTACTATCGCCGTTGATTGCATGGGGGGTGACCATGGCCCCAAAGTGACCCTGCCTGGGTGCCGCAATTTTCTTGACCGCCACATGGATGCACAACTGCTTCTCGTGGGTCTGCCTGAAAGCCTGAAAGGGTTTGTGCACGTCAGGGCCACGACGGTGTTGGCCAGTGAGGTGGTTGGCATGGATGATCCGCTTGAAGTCGCGTTGCGCCGTAAAAAAGACTCTTCCATGCGGGTGGCCATCCAGCAAGTAAAGGATGGACGGGCACAGGCCGCCGTGTCTGCGGGCAACACAGCCGCCTTGATGGCGATTTCCCGTTATTTGCTCAAAACCCTGGACGGTATTGACCGACCAGCGATTGCCGGTCAAATTCCGAATGCCAAGGGGCAGGCCACCACCGTCCTGGACATGGGCGCCAATGTCGATTGCTCCGCAGAACACTTGTTGCAGTTCGCGATGATGGGATCCGCGTTTGTGTCTGTGCTGAGTGGTAACGACAACCCAACCGTTGGTCTGCTCAATATTGGTGAAGAAGCCATCAAGGGCAACGAAGTCATCAAAAAAGCCGGTGAAATGCTCCGGGCGGCGGCCCAGGCGGGGGACTTGAACTTTTATGGCAATGTCGAAGGCAATGACATTTTCAAGGGCACGGCAGATATCGTGGTTTGCGATGGTTTTGTCGGCAACGTCGCCTTGAAGGCCAGCGAAGGCTTGGCCACCATGATCGTTGATTTCTTGAAGATGGAATTCTCGCGGACTATTTTCACCAAAATGGCAGCCATCGCCGCCTATCCCGTCATATCAGCCCTTAAAAAGCGCATGGACCATCGTCGCTACAACGGCGGCGCCTTGTTGGGCTTGCGCGGGCTGGTCTTCAAAAGTCACGGTTCTGCCGACGAAGTGGCTTTCGAATATGCCTTGAAGCGGGCTTATGACGCTGCCCGAAATAACTTGCTTGACCGCGTTCAGGTCCGTATCGCGCACGTGGCTCCGCTCCTGGTGGCCATGGAGCCGTCGGTTCAGAACGATGTTGTCGCACTCGTTTGACCCATGAAAACTTACTCTCGCATCACTGGCACTGGCAGCTTCCTTCCCCCTCGGCGCCTCTCCAATGCTGATCTGGCGTCGGACCTGGCTGCCAAAGGCATCGAGACCTCACACGAGTGGATTGTGGAGCGCACGGGTATCGAGGCCCGGCACTTTGCAGACGCGGGTGTTTGCAGCAGTGACCTGGCTTTGGAGGCATGTCGCAACGCCCTGCAGGCCGCAGGCCTTGAGCCGACGGACATCGACTTGATCATTGTTGCTACGTCCACGCCCGACATGGTCTTCCCGTCGACGGCCTGCATTTTGCAGAACAAACTGGGCGCCAATGGTTGCCCGGCCTTTGATGTGCAGGCGGTTTGCAGCGGCTTCATTTACGCGCTGACGGTGGCTGACGCCCTGATCAAAACTGGTGCAGCCAAGCGGGCGCTGGTGGTGGGGGCCGAGGTGTTTTCACGCATTCTTGACTTTACCGACCGGACGACTTGCGTGCTGTTTGGTGATGGTGCCGGCGCGGTAGTCCTGGAGGCTTCCGATACGCCGGGCATATTGGCCAGCGATCTGCATGCAGATGGCAAACACGTGGGGATTTTGTGCGTGCCGGGTCATGTTTCTGGTGGGCAGGTGTTGGGGAACCCCTTGCTCAAGATGGACGGCCAGGCGGTGTTCAAGTTGGCCGTCGGATTGCTTGACGCGGCAGCCCGAGCCACCCTTGGGAAGGCGGGCGTTGAGGCGACGGATATTGACTGGTTGATTCCGCACCAGGCCAATTTGCGCATCATGCAAAGCACCGCGAAAAAGCTCAAGCTGCCCATGGATAAAGTGATCATCACAGTGGACCAGCACGGCAACACTTCGGCGGCCTCCATTCCGTTGGCGCTGGATGTGGGTGTGCGATCCGGGCGTGTCAAACCAGGTGAGTTGATCTTGCTTGAAGGCGTGGGCGGTGGCTTCACCTGGGGAGCAGTGCTCCTTAAAATGTAGCTTAAGCCTAATTAAAACGCTGGCTAGAGCCATTTCCCTTTGTTATTTGGTTAAGAGCGCATGAATTCTTTTGCATTTGTATTTCCGGGCCAGGGCTCCCAGTCCGTGGGCATGCTCGATGCATGGGGTGATCATCCCGTTGTGCTCGATGCACTGCGCGAGGCGTCAGACGCCTTGGGTGAAGATGTTGCGGGCCTTATCCGGGAAGGCCCCAAAGAACTGCTTGCCTTGACGACAAACACCCAGCCCGTCATGCTGGTTGCTGCGGTGGCTGCCTACCGCGTCTGGATGGCAGAGACGGGTCTTGCACCCCAAGTTGTAGCGGGCCATTCACTGGGCGAGTACTCAGCTCTGGTCGCTGCGGGTGTTTTGACTCTGACTCAGGCCGCGCCGCTGGTGCGTTTTCGGGCGCAGGCCATGCAGGAGGCCGTGCCGGTGGGCGTGGGCGCCATGGCTGCCATTCTCGGGATGGATGCCGCCAAAGTTATCGAGGGCTGCTTGGCCGCCACGCAGGAATTTGGCGACGATTCCGTCGAAATTGTTGAAGCAGTCAACTTCAATGATCCCTTGCAGACGGTGATAGCCGGCAGCAAGGCTGCCGTGGCGCGGGCCTGTGAGCTGCTCAAGGCCCATGGCGCCAAGCGTGCGCTGCCCCTGCCGGTGTCGGCCCCTTTTCACTCCTGCCTGATGAAGCCAGCGGCACTAAGGCTCCAGGAGAAGCTGCAGTCGGTCGTGTTTTTATCACCTCAAATCCCGGTGATCAACAACATTGACGTGGCAGTGGAGCGTGACGTTGGCCGCATCCGTGATGCCCTTTACCGCCAGGCTTTTGGACCGGTGCGGTGGGTGGAGTGCGTCCAAGCCATCAGGGCTCGCTCAGTGACCCATATTGTTGAATGTGGTCCCGGCAAAGTGCTGGCGGGCATGGTCAAGCGGATTGACCCGGCGCTGACCGGCCTCGCCCTGTTTGATTCAGCCAGCTTGAATGATGTCAGGCAACAACTTTTGGAGGGTGACCATGCGTGATGTTGTGTTTGAAGGCCAAGTGGCCCTGGTCACGGGTGCCTCGCGTGGTATCGGCGCGGCCATTGCGCTGGCCTTGGCTCAGCGTGGACTCAAGGTGATCGGTACCGCCACCACCGAGGAGGGCGCTGTAAAAATTGGCCATGCCCTGGCGGCATTTCCCGGTTGCAGTGGCGTGCCATTGAATGTCAATGATGCTCAAGCCGCAGAGGCTGCGATTGACGCCATCGTCAAAGAACACGGTGGCTTGCAGGTGCTGGTGAATAACGCCGGCATCACGCGCGACAACCTGGCCATGCGCATGAAAGACGAGGAGTGGGATGCCGTGCTCGATACCAACCTCAAGGCCGTGTTTCGCATGAGCCGGGCGGTGATGCGCACCATGATGAAGCAGCGCTATGGTCGCATCATCAGCATCACGTCGGTTGTGGGATCAAGCGGTAACTCGGGCCAGGCCAACTATGCGGCCGCCAAGGCGGGTGTGGCCGGGATGACCCGCGCATTGGCGCGTGAGCTCGGTTCCCGCAATATCACGGTCAATTGTGTTGCCCCCGGATTTATCGAGACTGACATGACGGCCCATCTTCCTGCAGAGCAGCACAAGGCTTTGTTGAGCCAGATTCCGCTGGGCCAGCTTGGGCAGCCGTCGGATATCGCGCATGCAGTGGTCTATCTGGCCTCGCCTCAGGCCGCTTACGTTACTGGGCAGGAGCTGCACGTGAACGGTGGCATGTTCATGGCCTGACCATTTAAATCAAGCCGATTTATCCGCTCGGCAGCTGGAATCCGGGAAGACCCCGAAGCACGGCTAAAATCGCGGATCTATTTACTACCCTCTGAGGGAATCCATGAGTGATATCGAAGTACGCGTTAAAAAAATCATTGCCGAGCAGCTCGGTGTAGAAGAGTCACAAGTGACCAACGAAAAAGCCTTTGTGGCCGATCTGGGTGCTGACTCGCTTGACACCGTGGAGTTGGTGATGGCTTTGGAGGATGAGTTCGGAATCGAGATTCCTGACGAAGACGCAGAGAAAATCACCACGGTGCAAAACGCGATTGACTACGCCAGCACGCACAAAAAAGCCTGATTTTCTTGGCCATGGCGCACCCATGCGCCGTGGCCCCGAGGGCGGCTGACCGTGACGGAGTGCCCTAACCATCAGGGCCCATCCACAGCCTGGCTTCATGCCGCTCCAGGCGGCTTTCTTTAGATCAACTACTGACTGCAAATTTCTATGTCCCGTCGTCGCGTTGTTGTAACAGGTTTGGGTTGTATCAGTCCCGTGGGCAACACGGTCCCGGATGCCTGGGCCAACCTGCTGGCCGGCAAGTCCGGCATTGATCTGATCACCAAGTTCGATGCGTCCAGCTTCTCCTGCAAAATCGCAGGCGAGGTCAAGAACTTTGATCTTGAGTCCTACATCAGCGCCAAAGAGGCGCGTGCCATGGACACCTTCATTCATTTCGGCATCGCCGCAGCCAGTCAAGCCGTGGCGGACGCGGGTTTGCCTATCGGGGACGCCCTGGGTGACGAACTGGCCTCCCGCATTGGTGTGGTGTTGGGTTCGGGTATTGGTGGTCTGCCCATGATTGAGAGCGTGCACACCGAGTATGTGCAGCGTGGCGCCCGCCGTATCTCCCCCTTTTTCGTGCCTTCCACCATCGTCAATATGGTGGCGGGCCATGTGTCGATTCGTTTTGGTTTCAAAGGTCCGAATCTGTCCATCGTGACGGCTTGCACCACCGGGCTGCATTGCATTGGTCAAGCGGGCAGGATGATTGAGTACGGTGATGCCGACGTCATGGTTGCTGGTGGTTCAGAGGCCACCGTGTCGCCCTTGGGCGTGGGCGGCTTTGCGGCGATGCGCGCCTTGAGCACCCGCAATGACGATCCCCAGACGGCTTCGCGCCCTTGGGACAAGGATCGTGACGGTTTTGTCCTGGGTGAGGGGGCCGGCGTGATGGTGCTTGAAGAGTACGAACACGCCAAAGCCCGCGGCGCCAGGATTTACGCTGAACTGGCTGGTTTTGGCATGAGCGCCGATGCCGGTCACATGACGGCCCCCAATATGGACGGCCCACGGCGCGCCATGCTCTCCGCCCTGCAAAATGCGGGCGTGAATGCCGATGAGGTGGATTATCTGAACGCCCACGGGACATCGACACCCTTGGGTGACCTGAACGAGACCAACGCGATCAAGGCCGCCCTGGGCGATCACGCCAAAAAGACCGTGGTGAACTCCACCAAATCCATGACCGGTCACCTGCTGGGCGGTGCCGGCGGCATTGAGTCGGTGTTCACCGTGCTGGCCTTGCACCACCAAAAGAGCCCGCCCACGATCAATATCTTCAACCAGGACCCGGAGTGCGACCTGGACTACTGCGCCAACACGGCGCGTGATATGAAGATTGACGTTGCCCTCAAGAATAACTTTGGCTTTGGTGGCACCAATGGCTCGCTGGTGTTCAAGCGTGCGCCCTGAGCGCCAGCTGAACTGAGTTGCGCCGCAGCCACCACGCAGCCCCAGCATGCACAACGCCCCAGCGGTGAGTTACCCGGTGGGGCGTTCCCTTTTTCACGGTGTGATGGTCGCCTCAGGCGGTTTGCTGGGGTGCCTGGCTCTCCTGTTTTGGTTGGCTACATCGGCTGCTCCGGGCTGGCGCCAGTGGCTTCTGGCTGGTGTCCTGCTTGTCGCGGTGCTGGGCGCGGGTGATGCCTGGCGTCGCTCCCCCCGAGGCACCTTGAGATGGAGTGGCTACGTTTGGGAGTGGACCTCTGTCGGGACGGCGCAGGCTGGGCATCTGTTTGTTCATCTTGATTTCCAGTCCTGGATGGTGGTGAGCTTGCGCCCTGAGCGGGGTGCGACGAGGTGGCTCTGGCCAGAGCGCCGCTCAGATGCCTTGAACTGGGACGCGCTGCGCCGGGCTGCGTTTGCTCGCAGCGGCGCGGGTCATCATCAGGATTCAGGTGGCGATCAACACCGCAATCAGGCCAAGTCGTGACGGAGGAACCCAAGCCCCAGGTGGTGCAGGCGCAGCCCGCAGCCCCCGATAACAGCGATTTGTTGCTGGTGGAGCGGGCAGTCGCAGGAGATCAGGAGGCTTTCACTCTGTTGGTCGTCAAGTACCAGCGGCGGGTTCAGCGGCTGATTGGTCGCATGGTGCGCGACGTGGACTTGGTGGAAGACATCGCGCAGGAGACCTTCATTCGCGCCTATCGGGCCTTGCATCAGTTTCGCGGTGATGCCCAGTTCTACACCTGGCTTTACCGCATTGCCGTGAACACGGCCAAAAAATTTCTGCTTGATCTCAAGAGAAATCCTACCGTTTCAGACTTTGCCGCGAAAACCGATGATGAAGGGGATGAAACTTTTTGGCCAGGCCATGAATCAACCAACGATGAAACACCGGAATCGGTGCTGGCGGCCAAAGAAGTGGGCCTGGCCGTGAATGCGGCTCTGGATGCGTTACCAGAGGATCTGCGACTGGCCTTGACTTTGCGTGAAATGGATGGAATGAGTTACGAGGATATTGCCGGGGCCATGAATTGTCCGATTGGAACTGTACGGTCCCGGATTTTTCGCGCTCGGGAAGCGATCTCTGCCAAAGTGAAGCCGATGCTGGAACGACAAACCAGCAAGCGCTGGTAGCTCTCTAAAACTGGATGTGATGATGCAGGAAGCTATAAAGAACCGTGAACTCGTATCGGCGTTGGTCGACGGCCAATTGCAGGGCGAGCAGTTCGCCCAAGCAGCTGATTGGGCAGCCCGGGATGTCGAAGGCCAATTGACGTGGCAGGCCTACCACGCGGTGGGCGAAGTGTTGCGCACCGGCGACTCGATGGCCAGCGATCGGGATGCGGCATTCATGGCGCGATTGAAGATTCGCCTGCGGCAGGAGCCGTTGTATCCACGGCAAGCTGATGAGAATAAATTGATAGCATTAGAGGCCTTGGATATTGTGGCAGGAACCCAATTTGGTCTAAAAAAATACGCCGCCAACGACGCCGCTTACCGGTGGAAGCGTTTGGCAGGTTTTGCCTCGATTTTGGCCGTGGTGGCGGTGGGTTTCCTGGCGTCAGGGATCTGGGATGGCCAGCGCGGGGCCCCGCAGTTGGCCCAGGTGCCGGCAGAGGCCATGCAGTCAAATCCGGTTGCCTCCCCCTTGCCGGGCGATGCGCCATCCGTCATGATTCGGGACGCCGAGCTCGATGCCCTTCTGGTGGCCCATCGGCAATTTGGTGGCACCACCGCGTTCCAGGGTCCGACCGGGTTTTTGCGCAATGCCACGTTTGAGGGGGGCGGGCGTTGAAGAGGACGCAATCCCTGTCCATCCGGATCCGTGCGCTCTTGATTAAGGCCGTGGTCTTCGCGACGCTGAGTTTTTCTGTGGCCGCACAAACGGGTGCCGAAGCGCCTGGCTCGGGCGCAGCGGTTGAGACTAAAACGACAGAACGCAGTGTGGGCGAATGGTTGCTTCGCATGCACGAGGCTTCGCGCCAGCGCAGCTATATGGGCACCTTCGTGGTTCAAGCCGGGGGTCACCTGTCAAGCGCCCGCATTTGGCATGCCTGTGACGGTGAACAGCAAATGGAACGTGTGGAGTCCCTGACCGGAACGCCGCGCTCCACATTTCGGCGCAATGACCAAGTGGTGACGTTTTGGCCTGTCAGCCGGGTAGCGATCTCCGAGAAGCGCGAGTCGCTGGGGCTTTTTCCCAACCTGCTGCAAGCAGCCAACTCATCCATTGCCAAGTTGTACCGGGTTCAGACCTTGGGTCATGAACGGGTTGCTGGGTTGGAGGCTGATGTGGTGCGATTGAGCCCCCTGGATAACTTGCGCTTTGGCTACAGGATCTGGAGTGAACGAAAAACCGGTCTGGTGGTGAAGTTGCAGACGCTTGACGCGCAAGGGCGTGTACTGGAGCAGGCCGCTTTTTCGGAACTTCAACTCGATGCACCGGTCAGCATGGCCAATTTGACCCAGTTGATGGGCAACACAGAAGGTTACCGCATCGAAAAGCCGGGTTTGGTGAAAACAAGCCCGGCCGAGGAAGGCTGGGCCTTGAAAAAAGAGGTGCCAGGCTTCAAGTCAATGAGCTGCTTCAGGCGAGCAAGGGCAGGTACGACGGCAACGCCGCAGGACGCCACCTTTCAATGGATTTTTTCTGACGGTCTGGCGTCAGTGTCCCTGTTTGTGGATGCCTATGACGCTAGCCGCCACGCCAGCCCCGGGCACCGTGCGATGGGTGCAACCCATACCCTGACCCAACGCATGGGGATCTGGTGGCTCACTGCCGTAGGCGAAGTGCCGCTGCAGACGCTGAGTGCTTTTGCCCTTGCCCTGGAACGAAAAGACTGATTTTTTCTCTGAGTATTTTTTACTGTTTTAAATGAAAGGTCGAAGATGATTCATCTCGATTGGAAGAAGGTCCATGCCTGCGTCCTGGCAGGTGCCATGGTCGCTACGGCCTCCGTCGCCTTGGCGCCGCTCACGCCAGCCGTGGCGCAAGTCCGCGCCCTGCCTGATTTCACAGATCTGGTGGAGCAAGTGGGGCCCTCGGTCGTGAATATCCGCACTCTGGAAAAGGTGGCCGAGCGCAATGGCTCTGGCGATGCGGCCGAGGAGCAGATGCTGGAGTTTTTCCGACGTTTTGGCTTGCCGGCGCCCAATATTCCGCGTCAGACACCCCGGCCCAATCGGGGTCAGCCCCAGGAAGAGCCCCAGCCCCGTGGTGTGGGTTCGGGCTTTATCTTGTCGTCAGACGGTCTCATCATGACCAATGCCCACGTGGTCGAGGGTGCAGATGAGGTGCTGGTGACGCTCACGGACAAGCGGGAATTTAAAGCCAAAATCATTGGTGCCGACAAGCGCAGCGACGTGGCGGTGGTGAAGATCGAGGCCACCGGTTTGCCGGCTGTGAAAGTCGGTGATGTGAGCCGCTTGAAGGTGGGGGAGTGGGTCATGGCCATTGGCTCACCCTTTGGCCTGGAGAATTCCGTGACAGCCGGTATTGTGAGTGCCAAGCAGCGCGATACGGGTGATTACCTGCCCTTCATCCAGACCGATGTGGCGATCAACCCGGGTAATTCCGGCGGTCCTTTGATCAATATGCGCGGTGAAGTGGTGGGTATCAACAGCCAGATCTATTCCCGAACCGGTGGTTCCGTGGGCATTTCATTCGCCATTCCGATGGACGAAGCCGTTCGCGTGAGTGAGCAACTGCGCTCGACCGGCCGCGTGACGCGAGGCCGCATTGGTGTGCAAATTGAACAAGTGACCAAAGAGGTGGCGGACGCCAGTGGTCTGGGCAAGGCCCACGGAGCGCTGGTGCGTGGCGTTGAAGTGGGCTCACCCGCAGAGAAAGCGGGTGTTGAGGCGGGCGACATCATCACCAGGTTCGAAGGCAAAGCGGTCGAGAAGTCCAGTGACCTGCCCCGTATGGTGGGCGCCACCAAGCCAGGAACCCGCAGTGCCTTGACGGTGTTTCGCCGCGGTGCCAGCAAAGAGCTGACCGTGACCATCGCGGAGATCGAGGCCGACAAACCGCTCAAGAAAACCAACGATAAGGAAGAAAAACCCAAAGCTTCCGCGGCCGGGCAATTGTTGGGCCTGGTGGTCAGCGACTTGACTGATGCACAAAAGAAAGAACTGAAAATCAAAGGAGGCGTGAAAGTGGATGCGGCCACCGAGGCTGCGGCGCGTGCTGGCTTGCGTGAAGGTGACGTGATCATGGCGATGGCCAATACCGAGGTGAATAGCGCCAAGGAATTTGAGGCTGTTGCAGCCAAACTCGACAAGGCCAAGCCCGTGAATGTCCGCTTTCGCCGTGGTGAATGGGATCAATATGTGATGATCCGGCTGACCAAGTAGCCCAGCCGATCCCCTGGAGAGGGGCCAGCCAGTGACTGCTGGCTCTTTTTGCAGCGCTGGTGGTTGCGTGCACTAACCTTTATGGGGGTCAAGTGTCGATTGGTTAGAATGGTTAGCTCCCAGCTTTGTCGGGTAACCCCTTCCAGGTTCTCTCGTCATCTGTCCACCGTGGGTGTGAATAAGTTGTGTATAAAATCCTGTTGCTGCGCTGCAACGTCTTGTGGTGACTGTCCTCCGGCTGTGCGTTTTTGGCTTTTTGCCTACAATGAAGGTCCAGCTTTCGCAGTTGCCAATGATTGTTGGTTCAGGGCGCGTCAACATTTGATGCGCCCTTTTTTCTTGGCGCCCCGTTTTAATTCAATCACTTAAGTGTCCTCGTTGATGAATCACATCAGAAATTTTTCGATCATTGCGCACATTGATCATGGCAAGTCCACCCTGGCCGACCGCTTGATCCAGCGCTGTGGCGGTCTCCAGGCGCGCGAGATGGAAGCCCAGGTGCTGGACTCGATGGACATCGAGAAAGAGCGCGGGATCACCATCAAGGCCCAGACGGCGGCGCTCCAGTACAAGGCGCTCGATGGCAAGACCTATAACCTCAATCTGATCGATACGCCCGGGCATGTGGACTTCTCCTACGAGGTGAGCCGCTCCCTTTCGGCTTGTGAAGGTGCGTTGCTGGTGGTGGATGCCAGTCAGGGCGTGGAAGCGCAAACGGTGGCCAACTGCTACACCGCGCTGGAGTTGGGTGTGGAGGTGGTGCCGGTCTTGAACAAGATGGATTTGCCCAACGCTGACCCCGACAACGCCAAACTGGAAATTGAAGACGTCATTGGCATTGACGCCACTGACGCCATTCCCTGCTCGGCCAAAACAGGCATGGGCATTGATGAAATTCTGGAGGCGGTGGTGGCCCGCGTGCCTGCGCCCAAAGGCAATGCCAATGGTGCGCTGCGCGCCATGATCATTGACAGCTGGTTTGACAACTACGTGGGCGTCGTCATGCTGGTGCGGGTGGTCGATGGGCGCCTGGGCAAAGGCGAGCGCATCAAGATGATGGCCACTGGCGCCACCTACAACGCGGACAACGTGGGCGTGTTCACGCCTGCCAACGAGCCGCGCAACTCCCTGGAAGCGGGCGAGGTGGGTTACATCATTGCGGGCATTCGCGAGCTGCAGGCGGCCAAGGTGGGTGACACCGTCACGCTGATCAAACCCGGCACGGGTGGTGCCGCTGCAACCGCCACCGAGGCGCTGCCCGGCTTCAAGGAAATTCAGCCGCAGGTGTTTGCCGGACTGTATCCCACCGAGGCCAACCAATACGAGGGCCTGCGCGACAGCCTAGAAAAACTCAAGCTCAACGATGCCTCACTGCACTACGAGCCGGAAGTGTCCCAAGCCCTCGGGTTTGGTTTTCGCTGCGGATTTTTGGGTCTGTTGCACATGGAGATCGTGCAGGAGCGCCTGGAGCGTGAGTTTGACCAGGACCTGATCACCACAGCACCCAGCGTGGTGTACCAGGTAGTTGGGGTCGATGGCCAGATCAGGATGGTGGAAAACCCCTCCAAAATGCCGGACCACGGGCGGCAAGACGAAGTGTGCGAGCCCATCGTGACCGTGCATTTGTACATGCCGCAGGACTATGTGGGCGCCGTGATGACGCTGGCGAACCAGAAGCGCGGTGTGCAGATGAACATGGCCTACCATGGGCGCCAGGTCATGCTCACCTACGAGATGCCGCTGGCCGAGATCGTTCTGGACTTTTTTGACAAGCTCAAATCAGTCTCACGGGGCTATGCGTCCATGGACTACGAATTCAAGGAATACCGCGCCGCCGATGTGGTGAAGGTCGACATTTTGCTCAACGGTGAAAAGGTTGATGCCCTGTCCATCATTGTGCACCGCTCGCAGTCCCAGTACCGGGGCCGGGCCGTGGTGGCCAAAATGCGCGAAGTCATCTCGCGCCAGATGTTTGACGTCGCCATTCAGGCGGCCATTGGGGCCAACATTATTGCGCGTGAGACAATTAAAGCGCTGCGCAAGAACGTGATCGCGAAGTGCTACGGCGGCGATATTTCCCGTAAACGCAAGCTGCTTGACAGACAAAAAGAAGGTAAAAAACGCATGAAGCAAATCGGATCCGTCGAGGTGCCGCAAGAGGCATTTCTCGCTATTTTGCAGGTGGACGGCTAATGCAAGTTTTAACCTCTTTTATTCTCGCAGCCTTTGTTGGCTATGTCGGGGCCTGGTACTTCGGCATGGTCGAAGGCAACTTTGCCTTGTTGCTATTTTTGGCAACAGTGGTCACCGGGGTGTACTGGCTGGCAGAGCGCTACTACTTCCTGCCGCAGCGACGCCAAGCCGCTGCCTTGATGGTGGCCGAAGCCGTTCGGCGCCGGGGTGAGCTCGGCAAGCTCGGGATCAACCAGGTCGATGATGACATGACGGCGGCCCAGGGCCGGCTGCTGGCCCAGCCCTGGTGGCTGGACTGGACAGCGGGCCTCTTCCCGGTGATCATGGCCGTGTTTTTTCTGCGCTCTTTTTTGTTTGAGCCCTTCAAGATTCCCTCGGGTTCGATGATTCCGACGCTGCTGGTCGGTGATCTGATTCTGGTCAACAAATTCCACTATGGCGTGCGCCTGCCGGTGATCAACAAAAAGATCACCGAGGGGGCAGCACCCGCCCGGGGTGACGTGATGGTGTTCCGTTACCCGCCCAAACCCAGCCTGGACTACATCAAGCGCGTGGTGGGCATTCCCGGTGACGAGGTTGCCTACCTGAACAAGCGCTTGAGCATCAACGGCAAGGTCATTGAAACGGTGGCTTTGCCCGAGTTCTTTGACCAGGACACCATGCGCTATTTCAAGCAGTATCAGGAGTCCCTGGGCGAGAAGAAGCACGGCATCCTGAATGACGATGACCGGCCCGCTTTTGTGCCGGGCGCAGATGACTTTGCCTTCAAGGAAAACTGCCGCTACAGTGTCGAGGGTGTGGTGTGCAAGGTGCCAGAGGGCCACTATTTCATGATGGGCGACAACCGGGACAATTCGCTGGACTCGCGATTTTGGGGTTTTGTGCCTGACAAAAACATTGTGGGTCGCGCGTTTTTCGTCTGGATGAACTTCAGCAGCCTCAAGCGCATTGGCTCTTTCAATTGACACGGGGGTCATGATGACGGTTCGGTTCAAGTCCAGGCAACAGGGTCTGTCTTTTTTTGGGCTGTTGATTGTGGGTGGTTTGCTGGCCGTCACGGGGGTGATTGGCGCGCAAATCGTGCCCACGGTGATCGAATACCAGGCGGTGACCAAGGCGATCAACAAGGCCAGCGTCGGCGCTACGGTGGCCGAGGTGCGCAGCACCTTTGACAAGGCCGCTGCCATCGACAACATCCGCTCCCTGAGTGGCAAAGACCTGGATGTCACCAAGGAGGGCGACAAAGTCATCGTCAGCTTTGCCTACCAGCGTGAAATACACCTGACGGGCCCGGCTTACCTGACGCTCAAATACACCGGTCATTCCAGATAACGGGCCGGACAACAAGGATATGGGATTGAATGATGGTTTGATTGCGCTGCAACGTCGTTTGCAGCATGAGTTTGCGAATGCCCCGTTGTTGACCCAAGCGTTGACACACCGCAGTTTTTCGGCGGATCACAACGAGCGGCTGGAATTTTTGGGGGATTCGGTCCTTAATCTGTCGGTAGCCGACTTGTTGTACGTGCGGCTCAGTGCCTTGCCTGAAGGGGACTTGTCCCGTGTGCGCGCCAATCTGGTCAAGCAGGAAACCCTGCACCAGCTGGCTCTGGAGTTGAATCTGCCCGAGGTGATCCGGTTGGGCGAAGGTGAGGCGCGCTCCGGCGGGCACAAGCGGCCTTCCATTCTGGCCGATGCGCTGGAGGCCTTGATTGGCGCGGTGTACCTGGATGCCGGCTTCGCCGCCGCTCAGGCGCTGGTTCAGCGGCTCTTCAAGGCGGTGGAAATCAATCCCGAGATGCAGGCCATCGGCAAAGACCCCAAGACCGAGTTGCAAGAGTGGTTGCAGGCCCGCAAGCTCAACCTGCCGCTGTACCGGGTGGCGGGTACGCAAGGGGCGGCGCACAAGCAGACCTTTGATGTCGAATGCGAGATCATCGAACTTAATTTTTCTGAACGTGGCATGGGCGGCTCCCGCCGTGCTGGTGAACAGGCTGCAGCTGCTGCGATGCTGCAAACACTCAAGGCAAAAGCAACAAAATGACTACAAACAAATCAATAGCACCCGAGGCAATAGATGCAATGGCTGAAGGTCAAAATGATATAGAAAGCATGCTCAAGAGCATGCGTGTGGCCGCCCCGAGCGGCCCCGTCGAAGGCCAGCGCTGCGGCTTGATTGCCATTGTGGGCAAGCCCAACGTGGGCAAGTCGACCCTGATGAACGCGCTGGTGGGTCAAAAGATCAGCATCACCTCGCGCAAGGCGCAAACCACCCGCCACCGCATCACCGGCATTCACAGCCAGGGTGCCACCCAATTCGTGTTTGTGGACACGCCGGGTTTCCAGACCCGCCATAACAACGCGCTGAACCGCTCGCTCAACAAAACAGTGCTCGGCGCAGTGGGTGATGTCGATTTGATCTTGTTTGTGGTGGAGGCCGGCATGTTCAACCAGGCCGATGCCAAGGTGCTGGAGCTGCTGGGCAAGGGCATACCCACGCTCCTGGTCGCCAACAAGCTCGACCAGGTCAATCGCCGCTCGGACATTGCGCCGTGGTTGCAGGAAATGCAGCAGCGCCACGCTTTTGCCGAGTTTGTGCCGATGTCGGCCAAGAACGCCAAGGACATCGAGCGCATGTTGGGCATTTGCGAGAAGTACCTGCCGGAGCAAGCTTGGTGGTACGCCGAAGACGAATTGACTGACCGCAGCGAAAAATTTCTGGCCAGTGAGACCGTGCGTGAAAAGCTGTTTCGCCTGACCGGCGATGAGCTGCCCTACACATCCACGGTCGTGATCGACAAGTTCGAGGAAGAGGCCGGGCGCGGCAAGCAGAAGCGCTTGCTGCGCATTGCCGCCACCATCGTGGTGGAACGAGACACCCACAAAGCCATGGTGATTGGCGACAAGGGCGAGCGCATCAAGCGCATCGGCATGGAGACCCGCGTGGAGCTGGAGAAGGCGCTGGACTGCAAGGTTTTTATCGAGATGTGGGTCAAGGTCCGCTCCGGTTGGGCGGATGATGAAGCCCGTGTGCGCTCTTTCGGCTACCAGTGATGGGTCGGTTCCCCGGTGGCCACCCTGCGCATTTCTGAGGAACCCGCCTATGTCCTGCACCGCTACGACTGGAGCGAGTCGAGCCTGATTCTGGAGGTGTTCACACGCCGCTTCGGGCGTATTGCGCTGGTGGCCAAGGGCGCAAAGCGACCCAGTTCGAGCTTCCGGCCGATTTTGCTGCCGCTGCAGCCACTGCGCCTGGCCTTTGGGGGTGACTCTGAAATACGGAGCCTCAAGAGCGCCGAGTGGCAGGGCGGCCACGTCATGCCCACTGGGGACGCCCTGATGTCGGGCATGTACCTGAATGAACTGCTGTTGACTCTGTTGGCCCGGGACGATCCCCACCCTGTGCTGTTTGACGTTTATGGCCGGGTGGTGGAGGTGATTGCCTCCGGCCACAGTGAGGTCCTGCAGTCGGCGCTGCGGGCGTTCGAGTTGCTGCTCTTGCGCGAGATCGGGCTGTTGCCCCAGCTCGATGTCCAAACCATGACCCTGCTGGACCTGCAGCCCCAAGAGCGCTACTCGCTCGTGCCCGAGGGCGGTTTGCGCCAGGCCCACCCAAGTGACCGTTCCAGCCTGAGTGGTGCGCAGTGGGTCAGCTTGCAGCAGTCGCTGGAAGACACCGCGCCCTTCACCACCACCTTGCGGGCCTGCTCCGAAGTCACGGCTGAACTCAAACCACAGTTGCGCACGCTCCTGAACTACCATTGCGGTGTGACCACCCTGCGAACCCGCCAAATGATGATCGATCTCCAAACCCTATGAATAAGTACACCACCGCGCTCTCGGTCAACCTCAACAAAGTGGCGCTGGTGCGCAACACGCGCCACTTGGGTATTCCCAGTGTCACGCGGGCGGCCACCTTGTGTCTGCAAGCTGGGGCCAACGGCATCACGGTGCATCCGCGCCCCGACGAGCGCCACATCAGGGCTGGCGATGTGCAGGACCTCGCTGATCTGATGAAAGCGTGGCCAGGTCGAGAATTCAATATTGAGGGCAACCCGTTCCAGAACCTGATGGGTTTTGTGCGGGAATTTCGCCCGCACCAATGCACCTTTGTGCCCGATTCCGAAGGCCAGTTCACCAGCGACCATGGCTGGAACCTGGCCCATGATGCCGACCGCCTGCGCCCCTTGATTGCCGAGGCCCACAGCCTGGGCGTGCGCGTCAGCCTGTTCATGGATGCGGACGTGCCGGCCATGGCCGCGGCCAAAGCCGTGGGTGCGGACCGCGTGGAGTTATATACCGAGCCCTATGCAGCGGCCTGGGGCACGCCGGCCCAAACGCTAGAGCTCGCGCGCTTTGCATGTGCTGCTCAGGCGGCGCTGGACGCAGGTCTGGGGGTCAACGCCGGGCACGATTTGAGCCGCGACAACCTCGCCGCCTTTTTGCTTGCGGTGCCGGGTGTCTCGGAGGTTTCCATCGGCCACGCCTTGATCGCTGATGCGCTGGAGTTGGGCTACACCGCCACGGTGCAGGATTACTTGCGCTGCATTGGCCTGGCTCAGCCCTGAGCGATACCCCATGATTTACGGCGTTGGCACCGATATTTGCGACGTGCGCCGCATTCGCGCCAGCCTGGCGCGCCATGGTGACCGGTTTGCCAGGAAGATTTTGAGCGACGCTGAATTTGCGACCTGGCAGGCCCGCAGCCAGCGCTGGCCCGAGCGCGGCATTCGCTACCTCGCTACGCGTTTCAGCGCCAAAGAGGCTTTCAGCAAAGCCATTGGCCTGGGCATGACCATGCCCATGACCTGGCGGCTGTGCGAGGTTGGCAAGCTGTCCAGCGGCCAGCCCACCATCGTGCTGCATGGCGTTTTGAAAGAATGGTTTGAGGCCCGCAAGCTGAGTGTGCATGTGAGCCTGACCGATGAGACCGATTACGCTGCCAGCTTCTGTGTGGTGGAGAATTTATAGATAAATGGGCTGTGGCCAGCGTTTCGTAAGGGATTGAATCATAAAATAGATAGCGTTTTCTTGATGTAAATGCCATGGAGGCTCCTGGCGCTCCCCTGAACATCAATGTGGCTGCCATGCGCCGGACGAGGATCCGCCATCAGCGCACTCAACGCTCTTTTTGGGCAGTAAACTACGGTCGTTTCAGTCGGAAAAAATGTGATGTCGTTGCTCTTCCGTAAATCAGGCTTGCTCGCCATGGGGTGTGTTTTGGTTTGCGCGTACTCATGGGCCCAAGTTTCTGCGCCGCCTGTTTTTGTGGAAAAGCTGGCCAGCAAAAAGCTGCTCAACGAGGTGCGCAAAGGGGGCTTCGTGCTCCACATGCGCCATGGCAACACCGATAACAGCCGCCCCGATGCGGTGCCCAGGGTCGACCTGAATGACTGTTCAACCCAGCGGCCGCTCAGTGATGAGGGCCGCAAGGTCGCAACCCAAGTGGGCAAGTACCTGCGCGAGGCCAGAATACCCATCGCTGAGGTCATTCACAGCCCCATGTGCCGTGCCACGGAATCCGCTCAGCTCGCTTTTGCCTACCTGGGTGACAAACTGCGGCCCGAGCCGGATCTGACCTACAGCAGCAATTTGACCACCGAAGAAAAAAAGCCCATTCTTGCCATGACCCGGCGCCTGGTGTCCACCCCTGTGGCGGCGGGTACCAATCGAATGCTGGTCGCACATGCCCCCAATATGGCCGATCTGATGGGCTATTTTGTCAAGCCGGAAGCCACTGTGGTGGTCATGCGGCCTTTGGGTGAGGGCCAATTTGAGTATCTCGCCAGTATTCATCCGGCCATGTGGCCCGAGCTTCTCAAGTAGCGCTTTGCCGGCTGAAGATGTGAGCCCAAGCGCCTGATTCCGATAGACCGCGATGTCCTTGCCCACCCATAGCTCCCATCGCAGATCACGCTTCTTGCTGTATTTTTTTCTGCCGGTGGCGTTCGCCATGACGTTCAGCGCAGCGTACAGCTTTCTTGTGACGTCGCAGTTTCAAGACCTGCAGCGTGTCGCCAATGTCGAGCAGGCGAGCCACATGCAGGTCCTGGCGGAAACCACCAACACCAGTTTCGAGATGCTCGGCATTCAGCGCGAACTCTCGGCAGCGTTGCGGCTGGCGCGCAGCGGGCAACTTGACGAGGCGGGTGCCTACCAGTTTCACAATGAGGTTGTGAACCGCTTGTCCAGGTTGGGGGCGAAACTTGAGCACTCTTTCGCGACGTTGGCCACCCTTGATGCGACCCGACAGAAAGCGTTGGACCAAGCGCGCATGCAGTTTTTGGCCTACCGCAATTACGTGGTCATGGCCACCGACATCGTGGCCATTGATCCCAGGCAGGCCGCCGCCTATGTCAGCCAAGCCAACGACCAGTATTACGCGTTTGCCCAGCTGTCGCAAAAAATAGATGTTGATTTGGCTGCGGATTCACTTGCCCATCTCACTGCTACAGAAGAGTCGCTCGCCACCAGCACGCAGCGAGCCCGGTGGATTGGGTTTGTGGGCACCGTGCTGGGCATCCTGGCCTGGTGGGTGGTGGCTTTGCTGCTTTCGGAAAGGCTTTCTCTTTTGGCCCGTGGTCTGCACCAACTGGCCGACGGTACCAAGCCTGCTGTGAATGAACGAGATTTTTCCGCCATTGCCCGGCTGGGCTCCTATCCTCAAGGCCTGCTGGGCGGCATGGCGGCGGCCGTGCTGGCTTTTCGCCTCGCCAATTCAGAGCGCTATGCCGCCCAGGTGGCACTGGAAGCCGAGCGCGAAAGCCTGGAGTTTCAAGTCGAGCAGCGCACCGCCAGCCTGAGGGAGACCAGCGAGGCGCTGACCCGGCAGCAAATCAGCCTGCAGCAAGCCCATGACGAGCAGCATGCCATTTTTGATGCAGTGACCGTTGGTGTGATGCTGGTGCATGTGCGCGTCATTTTGCGCTGCAACCGCAGGCTTGAAGAGATGTTGGGTTACGGTCCGGGTGAACTCCATGGTCAGCCCACGCAGATCTTGTATGCCAATGACAAGGCCCAGCAGGCGCTTGGGCGGACCTTGTACGCGCGGCGGCTGGAAACCAAAATTCACCTGTACGAACATGAGTTGGTGCGCAAGGATGGTAGCCGCATTTGGGCGCGCTTGGGTATTCGCGAGTTTGAGCAAGTCCAAGCCCGCCAGGAATTGCTTGGCGTGGTGGAGGACATCACGGCCGAACGCGCCGCTTCTGATGTGCTGCGGCACGCCAAGGACGTTGCCGAGGGTGCCAACCGGGCCAAAAGCACCTTCTTGGCCAATATGAGCCACGAGATTCGCACCCCGATGAACGCCATCATCGGCATGTCGTACTTGGTGCTCAAGACCGACCTGACGCAGCGCCAGCGTGATTACATCAAGAAAATCCAGGGCTCCAGTCAGCACTTGCTGAGCATTCTCAACGACATCCTCGATTACTCCAAGATTGAAGCCGGCAAGCTCAATATCGAGAAGATCGAGTTTGAACTGGAGACGGTGCTGGACAACGTGGCCGGTCTGATTTCTGAGAAGGCCTTTGCCAAGGGGCTGGAGTTGCTGTTTGACGTCGACAAGTCGGTGCCCCGCCAACTCATTGGCGACCCCCTGCGGCTGGGGCAGATTCTGGTGAACTACGCCAACAACGCCGTCAAGTTCACCCTGCGGGGTGAGATTCACATTCAAATCACTGTCAGGGAAGAATCTGACGACGAGGTGCTGTTGTATGGCGCGGTGCGAGACACCGGCATTGGCCTGACCGGGGCTCAGACGGCCCAGCTGTTCCAGAGTTTCCAGCAAGCCGATGACTCGACCACACGGCGCTTTGGCGGCACGGGTCTGGGCCTGGCCATTTCCAGACAGCTGGCCAGCCTGATGCATGGCGAGACGGGGGTGACGAGTGAGCCGGGTCATGGCAGC
The DNA here is from genome assembly GCA_943371745.1 of Rhodoferax sp. OV413. GTDB lineage: Bacteria > Pseudomonadota > Gammaproteobacteria > Burkholderiales > Burkholderiaceae_C > Rhodoferax. The sequence goes on along the minus strand of CALRWE010000014.1, from coordinate 13,845 downwards.
ACGTTTTGGTTCACAGCCCGGCTCGGCAAAGGTCAGGCACCATCGCGGCCACTGGCCCTGAGCCGGGACCTGCTGGGCAAGCGGGTACTGGTGGTCGACGACAACGAAAGCGCTCGCCTGTTGTTGGTGGATATGTTGGAGACTCTGAGTCTGTCGGTGGATCAGGCTGATTCGGGCCGCGTCGCCATGGATTTGATTGACCAGGCCGAGACGCAGAATCAGCCTTATGACATGCTTTTTCTGGACTGGCAGATGCCGACGATGAATGGCACCGAACTGGCCAAAAAGATCCGGGAGCGCCCGCTCACTGCTATGCCGTATAGCGTGCTGGTCACGGGCTACAGCCGGGAGGAGGTACTCAAGGGGGCTGAAGACGCGGGCATTGATGATGTACTGATCAAGCCCGTCAATGCGTCCTTGCTGTTTGACTGCGTGGTTCGCGCGCTGGGTGGTGCGCCGGCCCATGTGCACCGGTCGATCGATGTCCCCAACACCCTACAGCAGGCGTTGGCTGACATCAGGGGTGCGCGCATTTTGCTGTTGGAAGACAACGAGCTCAACCAGGAGGTGGCGATTGAACTCCTGCGTGACGCAGGATTTGTGGTGGACCTCGCTGAAAACGGCCAGGTGGCGCTGGACAAGGTGCAGGCGGCTGATTACGACGTGGTGCTCATGGATATGCAAATGCCCGTGATGGACGGCATGACCGCGACCCGCAGAATGCGCGAGCTCCTCCAGTGTCAAACCTTGCCGATTGTGGCCATGACAGCCAATGCGATGGCCGCTGACCGCGAGGCCTGCCTGGCTGCGGGTATGAACGACCATGTGGCCAAGCCCATCGAACCCCAGGATCTGTACCGGAGCCTGTTGAAATGGATCCGTCCGCGCGTGGTCACGGGGCGCAGCGGGCTTCAACACACAGCGTCTGTCGTGCCGATTGAGCTCCCCGATATTGCCGGACTGGACCAGGCTTCGGGATTGGGCCGTGTGTTGGGCAAGAGGCAGGTGTACCTGTCCATGCTGCGCAAGTTTCTGGCGGGGCAACAGTCGTTTGCAATCGACGTCCAGAGCGCGCTGGACGGCAGTGATTGGGAACGTGCCGAGCGCCTGGCCCACACCCTCAAGAGCGTGGCGGGCAATATCAGCCTGGTCTCGGTTCAGCAGGCTGCAGCGGCGCTGGAAGCTGCCATTCACCAGCGTCATGCCCTGGGCACCATACTGGCGCATATTCAGGCCTGCGACGCGTTGCTCGCGCCCGTGCTGACTGAGCTGGCAGCCAAGCTGCCAGCCGAGCAGGTCTCTGGTGAGTTCGCCTTTTTCGATGACCGCGACATTGCCAAAGTCTTCGGCCAGTTGGCGGCGCTTCTCGCTGAAGACGACCTGGCTGCCGGTGACCTCTTGAGTGAGCACGGCGGGCTGCTCAAATCCGCACTGGGGGGTGAGGCTTACAGCGAACTTGAAGCTGCCGTTGGGCGTTTTGATTATGAGATCGGTCTGCAGCACCTGCGCACAGCCGCCACCGCTTGCCGTATTACACTGTGACCCCGGGATTCTTGCCATGACTGTCCACTCTGACCTGATGCTTGAAAAGCCCACCATTCTGGTGGTGGACGACACGCCCGAGAACCTGACCCTGATGCAGGCCTTGTTGAAAGAACTGTACAGGGTCAAGGGTGCCAATAATGGTGAACGCGCCCTCCTAATTGCCAGGTCAGAGAACCCGCCTGATCTGATCTTGCTGGACATCATGATGCCGGGCATCGACGGCTACGAGGTTTGTCGCCAGCTCAAGGCCAATCCGGCCACGCGCGATATCCCGGTGATTTTTCTGACCGCCAAAACCGAAGTAGAAGATGAGAAACTAGGCTTTGGGCTTGGCGCGGTGGACTACATCACCAAGCCGGTCAGCCCGCCCATTGTGATGGCCCGGGTGCACACCCAGCTCATGCTCAAGGCCTCGGCCGACTTTTTGCGGGACCAAAACGAATTTTTGGAAGCGGAGGTGACAAAGCGCACCCGCGAGGTCATGGCTATCCAGGATGTGACCATTCTTGCAATGGCCTCCATGGCCGAGACCCGGGGCACCGACACCGGCAACCACATCCGGCGCACCCAGCGTTATGTGAAGGCACTGGCCTGGAAGTTGTCCACACATCCGCGGTTTTCCAGTTTTTTGACCTCACAGAACATCAATCTGTTGTACAAGTCCGCGCCGCTGCATGACATTGGCAAGGTGGGTATTCCCGACCGAATTTTGCTCAAGCCCGGCCGCCTGACGCCGGAAGAGTTCGAGATCATGAAGACCCACACCACGTTGGGCCGCGACGCTATTGCCCACGCCGAGCAAGAGTTGGGGGCGGATGTGGAGTTTTTGATCCTGGCCAAGGAAATTGCCTACTCACACCAGGAGAAGTGGGATGGAAGCGGCTACCCCCAGGGTCTGGCGGGTGACCAGATTCCCATCTCGGCGCGCCTCATGGCACTGGCCGATGTGTACGATGCCCTGATCAGCCGGAGGGCCTACAAAGAGCCAATGCCGCACGAGCAAGCCGTCGATATCATCCGCCAAACCAGTGGCCGGCATTTTGACCCCGATGTGGTCGATGCGTTTTTGGCTATCGAGGAAAACTTTCGGGCCATTGCCCTGACTTACGGCGACACGGACGCCGACCTGCAAAAGAAAGTCGAGTTTCTGGAGGCGGCTGGCATCGCCAAACCTTGATGCTGCCCCAATGGCAGTGCGGGTCCTTCAGCAGTCTATTTATGCGAAACCGCCTTCTAACCGGCGTTTTAAATGGCCTGAGCCTCTAAAATCAGTAGCATCCAGTACCCGGAGAATTCCATGACCCAACACGCCCCCCTGATCATCGACGTCGCTGGCCTCAGCCTCACCAAGACCGACCGCCAGCGCCTCAAGCACCCGCTGGTGGGTGGCATCATTTTGTTTGCCCGAAACTGGCAAGACCGGGAGCAAATCAGGCAGTTGTGCCGTGACATCAAAAAAGTGCGCCGTGACCTGCTCATTTGTGTCGACCACGAAGGCGGGCGTGTGCAGCGCTTCAAGACGGACGGCTTCACCCACCTCCCACCCATGCGCGCCTTGGGCGAGATGTGGCTGCGTGACGGCAAGGCCGCAGAGGGCACGGGCGCCATGCAGGCCACCAACGCGGCCACCGCTTGCGGCTTTGTGCTGGGCGTCGAGCTGAGGGCCTGCGGGGTGGATTTCAGTTTCACCCCGGTGTTGGACCTTGATTTTGGCGAAAGCAGTGTCATCGGCGACAGGGCCTTTGCCCGCGATCCGCGCGTGGTCAGTTTGTTGGCCAAAAGCCTGATGCACGGCCTGCACTTGGCCGGCATGGGCAACTGCGGCAAGCATTTTCCGGGGCACGGCTTTGTCAAGGGCGATTCCCACACCGACATTCCCGTGGACAAGCGCAGCCTCAAGGTCATTTTGGCGGATGACGCCGCACCCTACGGCTGGCTCAACACCAGCTTGAGCAGTGTGATGCCGGCGCATGTGATCTACCCCAAGGTGGACGCCCGCCCGGCCGGGTTTTCAAGCCGCTGGCTCAATGACATCCTTCGTGGGCAACTCGGGTTTGGTGGCGCCATTTTTAGTGATGACCTGTCCATGGCCGGGGCGCGCTTGCTGGATGGCGTCGAGGTCACCTATACGCAGGCGGCCGTGGCAGCCTTGGATGCGGGTTGTGACATGGTCTTGCTGTGCAATCAGAGCCTGGACGGTGGTGCAGCCGTAGACGCTTTGATTGCCGGGCTGACCGAGGCGCAAGTCAAAGGCCTGTGGCAGCCCCAAGAGAGGAGCGAAGAGCGCCGCCAGGCGCTGCTGCCGCGCAGCCCTGCGCCCGAGTGGGACGCTCTGATGGTACAGCCGGACTACATGCACGCCCTCGCCCTGGTGCCCTGATTCCCGGCGCCCTTTGAGCGCTTTTTCCCGATCAGGGCGAGCGGTGCAGCCGGGGCGACGACAGGGCGGCAATCATGTCCTCGGTGGTCGAGTCGATGTTGGGGTGTTTTGCCAGTACCTTGGCGGTGATCAGCGCCGCGCGCAAGTCCTTCAGGTCTTTGACCGTGGGGGCTACCTTGATCTGGGCCAGCGCGGCGGCACTGTTGCCGCCCTGGATCAGCGCGGCTACTTTGGTGGCCCACACACTGGGACGTGACATCGCGGATCTCCTGAAGTTAAATAATCGATCATTTTGGCACAGGGCCAGCGTGTTATTTGGTTAGATAGCTACTGGTTTTGTAGCGCCTTGGCGAACGAGGAGATCGGTGTGTCCACAGCCTTCTTCATGTTGAATCTGACTGCCGCTTCAGCCAGTTTCTGCTTGCGCTCCAGGTTCAGCCGCTCCAGTTCAGCGTGGCTGCTCTTTTTCATGTTGGGGTCTTTGCCAAAATGGGTTGCCATCTTTCTATTTCCTCGGGGTCAATACAGTTAAAAACAAGCGCGATTGTCCACTGCACGCAGTCGGGTTGGCAGGGCGCGATCGCAATCAACCGTTGTGCTGACCTTGGCAACTGCAGTTCCTTGTTCCAACTGGCCCAAAATGCCCTCAAAATGAGTACTTAGATTTTTCTTCACAGCGCTTGTCGGCGCATCAACTTCAAAGTGCCATGAAATCCAGATCTCTCAGCGGTGGCTTGGTCTACTCCACCGACAGCGGGCGCATGTGTCCCACCTGCCGTCAAGCTCAGGCCGATTGCCGCTGTGCCTTACAGGCTGCGCCTCCCTCCGGTGACGGCATTGTGCGGGTGTCACGTGAGACCAAGGGCCGCGCCGGCAAGGGCGTGACGCTGGTGCGGGGTTTGGCCCTTGACCCGCTGGCCCTCATGACTCTGGGCAAGCAACTCAAAACCGCGTGCGGGTCGGGCGGTACGGTCAAGGACGGAGTGATTGAAGTGCAGGGCGACCATTGCGACCGGGTGATCGAGATGCTCAAGGGCCAGGGTCATACCGTCAAACGGGCCGGTGGCTGAAGTGAATCCCGAAGACCTGCAGTTGCTGGTGACCCGCACCATGCCCTTTGGCAAATACAAAGGCCGTTTGATGGCCGATTTGCCGGGCGATTACCTGCGCTGGTTTGTCCGCGAGGGCGTGCCCAAGGGTGAAATCGGGCGGTTGCTGGGGCTGATGCATGAGATCGATCACAACGGTTTGTCTGACTTGCTCAAACCTCTGCGCGAGCGCTGAGACGCAGCCAATCGTTATCGAAGTCTGAGCAACTGATCGGACTCTCCCAGCCGGGCCTCCACCAGCGAATCAAAGGACTGCACCATCTCGGGGAAGCTGGCGTAGCCTTGGTCTTTGGTATCAAAAGTGGGGTCCAGCCGCTTGATCATGTGCCAGACAGTGGACTCGCTGACCCAGGGGTCGCCCTGGGTCTCGGCCAGCAGACGCAGCGCGCGTTTCAGTAAATCGGCTGCGGCCATTCCAGTCGAGTCAGGGGCTTCCACCAGGCTCTCGTAGTACCTGAACTCATGGCAGCTTTTGGCCCAGTGCCGGTTGGTCGACTTGCGTGCCCCAATGCCGATGAGGTTACGCCCGGCAGCCTTGATTTTTTGGGATACCGGCATGAAATCACTGTCACCACCCACAATGACGATGGTGCGGATGTGGCCAAACCGCCCAATGTCTTCCACCGCGTCCAGGCAGAGCTTGATGTCCGCACCGTTTTTGGCAGACGCCCCAGGGGAGAACAGCTGGATCAACTCTACGGCCCCCTGCAGCAGCGCGTCCCGGTAGCGGCCAAAATACTGCCAGTTGCAATAGGCGCGGTTGATGGCAATGGGGCCAAAGGAGGCCGCCAACTCCACGATGGCCTGAACATCAATCAATGGCTCCTGCGACTTGAAGCGGCCATCGGGCTTGTTGTAAGAGCCTTCGCCCAGGCGGGCATCGGTCAGGCTGGCGTGCAGATTCTCAAAATCCCAGTACAGCGCGACCGACTTGTTTGCATCGCTGTCATTTCGGCTCAAGGTGGGCTCCTGTAAGTGGTTATCGTCCCATCCTAACCGGGCGGGCATAATTGAGGGTTGCCACACCACAGCCCAGAGTCCCGCCGCCCATGAGAGATCACTACTCAGCCCTCGGGCTTGACAGCGCCGCGACGCTGGCCGATATCAAAAAAGCCTTTCGCCAAAAGGCCTCGCTCCACCACCCCGACCGCAACACCGCCGCCGATGCGCCAGCCCGTTTTCGGGCTGTGCAAACCGCTTACGAGGTCTTGTCGGACCCGGAGCAGCGCCAGGCCTATGACGACAACCGCCGGCGTAACCTGCTGGACAGTCCGATCGACACCGCGCGCGCCATTTGGCAGGGCTATTTCAGCCAACTGCTCACCCATTCAACCGACCCGAAGGCCCATTGACATGAAGATATCCCCCTTTTTCCTGGGCTTGCGCTCGGCCTACCAAGCCGAAATCGATGACATGACCTTTGACTCCGAAGGCAAAAACGTCTTGCGCCAGCGCCTGAGTGCGCGCCGCAAGGAGCTGAGTTTTTTGCTCAAGATGATTGAGCTGAGCCCCGAGATGGTGGCGGTGGTGTTTCATGAGGCCTTCAAGTTCACTTTGCCTGCGGCCATGGACCACCTGTTGATGCAGGAACCTGAAGATTTTCCGGCATGGGACAGCTTTGCCGATGCACTGTTGATGCCGCCCTGGGCGCATGAAATGATCAAGGTGATCCGTCAAGAGCCCATGGGCGACTGGTTCCTGACGGTGGCCGTGGGGCTTGAGTACATGTTCTCCAGGCCCAGCACGCCGCCTGCGCACGCGGGTGATAGCCGTGAGAATGATGACGAGGATGCGGAGTTTGATGAGCCCAACCGCGACGCCCTGGATGAGTTTGACGACCAGGAAGAGGGCGATGCCCAGGCCCGCGAGGAAGCCGGTGCCGACTGGATGGTTGAGCAAGGCTTTGACCGCAAGGACCGTTGAACATGGAAAAAAACAAGCAACTGGCCCTCATCGCCAAAACCCAGAGCCTGATTGCGTCGGGCGACATCGTGGGTGCCGAGGCGGCCCTGGTCGAGCTGGCCGACACCGAGGGCGACTCGGCCCTGATGGTGGTGCTGGCGCAGCTGCCACCCAAAGATATTTTGGCGGTGATCCGCGAGTACGACAACTCCAAGGAATCAGTCATCAACCTGATGGTCACGCCCGAGCAGTTTGCCCGTGCCGTGGTGATTGAAAAACAATACAAGGACCTGACCCGCACCCACCTGCGCGGCATGGTCAATTCGATCATTTTTCGCGATGACGCGGACCCGGTGGAGTTTGTGACGGCCATTGGAGACCTGGAAGGCGGCTCGGACGCGCTGGCCGATTATTTTGAAGAAAAGTGGAGCCGCATTGAGGCGTTTGCCCGGGTCGGGACGTTCGAGACGGTCGAGGACGACGGCGAGATGCTGTCCGAAAACGCCTTGTACGGCCAAGCCTACGCCAAGCCCCGTCTAGAACAAGACGAAGTGGCTGACCGCGACTGGATGGAGTTGGCCTGGATTCTGCGTTACCAGTGCCCTGATTTGTTCATTGAAATGCTGCTGGTACTGCGCGCCAAGGCGCGGGCGTTTGAGGCCGGTCTGGGCGAAGAGGACGAAGGCGACGAGGACGACGGAAAATTTGAAACCGGCGATACCGACCGCGGCAAGGCGACCCCTGCCGCCCGCGAGTCGGACGAAGAGTCCGCGATCTGATCGCTCTCTGTTCCATCCCTTGCCACCATGTCCAAGTCCGTACCAAAGCCCTCAACAGTGTCCTCACCAAGGCCTTTGCCAGCCGAATTGCCTGAGTCACCCGCTGTATCGGTGCCTGCCGCAGCGGGCATGTCGCTGTATGACGCCCGTCCGTTTTTTGAGAAGGCGCTGGTTTATGGTGTGCAGCATGGCCTGATCGATTCGCAAAAATTGGAGGCCATCAACAACGATGCCCCCAAGGGCGTGGTGCAGATTGCGCGTTATTTTGGCAACGAGTTCCTGCGCCCCGATCTTGAGAAGGCCCGGGAACGGCTGGTTAACCTGGTGAGCCTGCATCTGGAGCACAGCACCGCAGGCGACCTGCGCGAGGCGGCACACTTGCTGCGCGACAACTCCATTTTGTCGCGCTCCAAAGCCGGCTCGGACATGCTCAAGGCCTTGATTGCCATGCCAGTGAACAGTCACTTTGGCATGAACGAGCACGGTGGCTTTACCGATGACCAGATTCCGCAGCTCGCGCGGTGGTCGCTGCGCAGCTACCCCGAGTACCAGGCCGAGTTGGCCCGTCGCCAGGCGGTTGAAGAGGTGATCGACGCGGCCCACTGGCTGGCTGACGCGGTGGGCATGGATGAGAGTGGGCTGGAGGAGGCGGGCAAGGACTCCGAGGCCGTCATTCGCACGGCGCTGTTGCTTCACACACTCAAGCGCACCGAAATGCCTGACTGGGTGGCGTTTGAAAAGCTCATTGCCCTGTTGCGAAAGAAATATGTAGCGCCCGACGCAGTAAGGATGGCGGCTGGCGCCCAATATTGCGTGATAACCACGCCCAAAAGCCTACCTGTGGAGTTCGAGGCGGTGGTGGAGGCGCTGCGCCAATCCGTTCAGGACGACCTGCCCAAGATACTGGATGCCAGCGTGAGCGCACGCAAACTGTTTGACCAGACGCCAGCGTTCATGGGGCGCTATTTTTGGCTGGAAGACGGCTTGAGCGATGTTGATCACTTTGACCGCGAAGCCTCGCAGTTCTGGCAGAAGGCCACGGGAGGCAACAACGACGACGGCTCCCTGCTCACGCTCTTCTTGTGCATTGCAGTCGGCTCGGCGCCGAAAACCATGCTCACTGAAAAAAGCGCAGCCACCCTAATCCGCAAGATCCGCAAGTCAGGTCTCAAGCCCGAGCTGGTGGAGGAATACATCCACCACCATGCGCCGGAGCAGCACCAGCAGGACTACCCTGAGTTGTGGGCGCATTTCATGGACGAGGCCCTGAGCACTCTGAAGAGCGACCGGGACAATGCCATGAACGATGCCCTGGCCCTGTTGCGCCGGGAATGCCACGTGAGTGGCTGAGAAAGGCTAACGCCAGAGGGACCTGTTCAGGCCTGCTGCATCCGTAGCCGCCGCGCAGCATCCTCTGCCCGGGCGTCGTCAATCTCTCGCATTAGCCCACCCACATCCACTGCGCCGGTTTTGCGCTCGAAGCGGCCACTCAAGGGGGTGTCGGGCTGCAACATGCCCCGCTCGTACAAAGCCCAGATTTCCGGGCCAAATTCGGTCTGCAGCAACTCGGGTGCAAAGCCACCAAAGAACCCACGCAGGTTGGCCACATCCCGCAGCAGCATGCGCCGGGCATGGTTGTTGCCGGCGGCATCCACGGCCTGCGGCAGGTCGATGATGACCGGGCCGTCTTCGGCCAGCAAGATATTGAACTCCGACAAATCCCCGTGCACCACGCCGGCGCACAGCATGCGCACCACCTGCACCAGCAGCATGGCATGGTGTTCGCGAGCCTGCTCGGGGCTAAGTACCACGTCATTGAGCCGGGGGGCGGCGTCGCCGTGTTCGTCGGTCACCAATTCCATCAGCAGCACGCCGTCACAAAAATTGTGCGGCTTGGGCACGCGCACACCGGCATCTGCCAGGCGGTAGAGGGCATCGACCTCCGCGCTTTGCCAGGCCGCCTCTTGCGACTCGCGGCCAAACTTGGTGCCCTTGGCCATGGCGCGGGCCTGGCGGGAGTTCTTGACCTTGCGGTTTTCGGTGTAGTCCACAGCCTGTCGAAAGCTGCGCTGGGTGGCTTCTTTGTAGATCTTGGCACAGCGGGTCTCGTCGCCGCAACGCACCACATAGACCATGGCCTCCTTGCCACTCATCAGCTGACGCACCACGGTGTCGATCAGGCCTTCTTCAATTAACGACTGGAGTCTGGGGGGTGCTTTCATGGGGTTGATTGTGCCTTGGCTGTGGAGCATTCACCCATTCAGCGGCCTGATGCCCGGGTCCGGCGCGTCATTGCGCGCGCGCATGCCAGATTGCGCAGGACCCAGCCACAGCTAAAAGCACTCAACGCCTTTGGCTACCTCAGTGCTGTAGACGACTTCAGCCGCATCGGCGCACTGCGCCTGCAGCATGGCCGCGGCGCGTTCCTGCAAACAGTGGCAGAAGGCCAACGCGCCACACCGCCTCAGGTGGATTTGCAGCGCATCTTTGAGGCCAGCTGTGCGTTGGAGGGGGGGCATGAAACCGACGCAGACCTGAGCTACATACAAGGTGTGGGCACATCTTTGGGTGGTATGCGCCCCAAATGCACTGTGCTGGATCTGGATGGCAGTCTGGCGCTGGGCAAGTTCTCCAGTCTGCTCGATGTGCGCAGCGTGCTCCTTTCGCACGTTGAGCACCTGGAATTTAACTTTGAGACACTTAGGCTCGCGAATCAAACTGCAGGATAGCACGCGCAATCATCTCCAGCGGCAGAATATCGTCCACGGCGTCGAGCTTGATCGCCTCCTTGGGCATGCCGAACACCACGCAGGTGGCCTCGTTTTGCGCGATGGTGCGCGCCCCACCGTCGTGCAGCTGCTTCATGCCGCGCGCGCCGTCGTCGCCCATTCCGGTCATGATGATGCCCAGGATATCGCGGCCGGCGCACTCGGCCGCCGACCGGAACAGCACATCGACAGACGGCTTGTGGCGGTTGACGGGCGGGCCGTCCGCCACCACCACGAAATACTGACCTGCGGCCTTGCGCAGCTGCATGTGGCGTCCGCCAGGGGCTATCAGGGCTACGCCCCGCTCAAGCCGGTCACCGTCCTTGGCCTCGCGCACGTTCATCGCGCACAGGCCGTTCAGGCGGTCGGCGTACATCGCGGTGAATTTCTCCGGCATATGCTGGGTGATGGCAATGCCCGGTGCATCGGCGGGCAGTGAGGTCAACACCAATTCAAGCGCTTGGGTGCCGCCGGTGGAGCTGCCGATCACCACCGGCTTGTTGACCGCGAACGCATGAATGGCGCTGTTGCCGGCAGCGACCGCCGGCCTGACAGCTGGCCGGCCGACGGTGCCCGACGCGCCTGCCGACCGTGCGACAGGTGCGCCCATCTGGCGCGGCCGGGCGCGCGCCGCCGTTTTGAGCGTCTGTATCATCTCCCTACGCGAATCCTCCAGAAACTGCTTGAGTCCGAGCTTGGGCTTGGCGATCACCGCCACCGCGCCGGCCGCCATCGCTTCCAGCGCCACTTTGCTGCCGTCGGTGCTGAGCGTGGAACAGATCACGGTGGGAATTGGGTTTTCGGCCATGATCTGGCGCAGGAAAGTCAGGCCGTCCATGCCTGGCATCTCGATGTCCAGCAACAGCACATCGGGCAGGTTGCGGCGTATCACATCCGCTGCAATCAGCGGGTTGGGCGCGCTGCCCATCAGCTCGACCTCGGTCGAGCCCGCCAGCAGATGGGCAATCGTCTGCCTCACCACCGCAGAGTCGTCCACCACATAAACCTTGACAGCAGCCATCCGGCGTTCTCCCTTAAGTGGCTTGCGCCTCGACAGCCACGATCTCAATTTGTAATTCGGCAGAACCCACGGTCCAGCCTATCTTGCGGTAGCAGGCATCGCCGACCGATTCGGCCAGCACCTCGATGCTCTGCTGCCGCAGGAAATCCATCACCCAGCGTACGTTGGCAGCGCCCACATGCTGCGAGTTGAACAGCTGGGGAAACATGTTGCCGCCGCCAAACACATAGGCGTGGCAGCGTTGCCCGATGATGCCCACCGCGCTCAAGCGGCGGAACATCTCCTGCATCGCGAATTCCGCGTAGGCTGTGTCACCTTGGCGCCCCGGACTCGGCTTGCTGGAATTGACGATATGGCACATCACGCCGACCGTGCGCTTGGGGTCGGTCAGGATCACCGCCACGCACGATCCCAGCAGCGTCTCAAGCCGCTCGCCGGCAAAAGCCAGCGCCACGTCGCCCGGGTGCAGCACATGGACCGTGTCCCTGTCCTGGCCTGAGCGCGACGCTGCAAAGCCATTGCCGGGTTCCGCCATCGTCACCCCTAGCTGCCCTTGCGGTAAGCGCCGGGCGTGATCACCTTGATCGGTGTCTTGCAGTTGACCCGTCCTTCGGCCGTACCCATGAAAAAAAGCCCGCCCGGCTTCAGGGCGCGCAGCACACGGTCGACCACCTCGATCTTGGTTGGCGGATCGAAGTAGATCAGTACATTGCGCAAAAACACCACATCAAAAGGTCCCAGGCCGGAAAAATCCTTGGCCAGGTTGAGCTGACCAAACTGCACCCGGCGGGTCAGCTTTTCCTGCATCATCACCTGGCCCTCAGCCGGGCCATCGCCGCGCAGGCAGTAGCGGCGCATCTGCTCGGGCGGCACATTGCGCAGCCGGTCCTCGGGGAAGACCGCCTCCTTGGCGCTCAGCAGCACGCGGTGGCTGATATCCGTACCCAGGATCGACCAATCCGGCCCTATCTGCCCCTTTTGCTGCATGTCCGAAAGCAGCATCGCGGTGCTGTAGGCCTCGTCGCCAAACGACGACGCAGCGCTCCAGACCGACAGCGGCGCGCGGCTCTTACGGGCTACCAGCTCCTGCTCCAGAAGCTCATAGTGTTTGGGCTCGCGAAAAAAATAGGTCTCGTTGGTGGTCAGCAGGTCCACCGCCATCTGGAACTCGGCCGCCTGCAGTGGATCGGCCAGGATGGCGAGGTACTCTTCGAACGAGTGCAGGCCTATTCTCTGTACACGGGTGGCAAGCCGGCTCGAAATCAGCGACTTTTTGGAATCATTGAACGACAGACCAACGCTGTCGTACATGATCTCGCTGATCTTGCGAAAGGTGGTGTCGCTGAGGGCGTCCAAGCTGTGACCCTGCTTAAAGCGGTGCTTCCGGGCCGCGCCCGACCAAATCTGCCATTTCGTCGATGTTCAGGGCCTTCTCCGCGTCCAGGATGATCACGAATTTGCCGTTCACCTTGCCCATGCCCTTGATGAACTCGCGCTTCACCGCGCTGCCGAATTGCGGCGCCGGCTCGATCTGGCTGGCCGGTATCTCGATCACCTCGCTGACGGCGTCCACCATCAACCCCAGCTCAACGCGCTCGTTGTCGCGCTGGGCGTCAAAGATCACGACACAGGTCTTCTTGCCGACCGTGGCAGGCGGCTTGCCCAACCTAGCTTGCAGGTCGATCACCGGCACCACGGCGCCGCGCAGGTTCATCACGCCGCGCACGAACGACGGCATCAGCGGCACCGTGGTCATCTGGCCATGCTGAATGATTTCGCGTACGGTGGCTATGTCCATCGCGAACACGCCATCGGCCAGCAGAAAGGTCAGGTACTGGGCCGACGCTTCCAACGCAATGGCCGCCCCTGTTCGGGTGGGTGAGCTCTGACTCATGACCTGCCTCAGTACGGCTTGAAGTTGCTGCCGCCGCCTCGCAGGCTGGGCCCGCCCAGCATGGCGATCGACGCTGTGCCGCCGCTGGCACGTGTACGCATGGGCGCTGGCAAGGCGTCGTCGTTGCGACGGGTCCGCATCGGCTTGGGCGCGTCGTCCGGTGCGTTGAAGAAGCTGATCACCTGTTGCAGCTGCTCCGCCTGGCCTGACATCTCCTCGGACGTGGCGGCCAGCTGTTCGGATGCGGACGCGTTCTGCTGCGTGGCCTTGCTCAGTTGGCCCATGGCGCCGCCGATCTGCGACACCGCCGAACTCTGCTCTTCGGACGCTGCAGCGATTTCCTGCACCAGATCTGAGGTGCGCTTGATGGACGGCACGATTTCCTCGAGCAGCTTGCCGGCCCGCTCCGCGGTCGACACGCTGTTACCGGCCAGGTCGCCAATTTCC